>DZAZ01000088.1 GCA_022729755.1 Helicobacter cetorum
TAGCAAAAGATAGCAAAAATATGCCAATTGGTGTACAACTTATTGCAAGAGCATTTGATGAACAAACTCTACTTGATGGAGCGATGTCTTTGGAAAGGAGTTTAAAATAACTTCCTTTTTACTCCATCTCAAGGCTCATCAGATACATTTCATTGCCATCGATTATGCTTATATCTTCACTTTCGCAATTTGGACAACACCCCTCTAAATTCATAAGTGTACTCTTTTGGTTGCAATTACGACACTCAATAACCACATCTTGCACACTCATCTCAAGTAAAGCTTCATCACAAATTGTATCTAACTTAAATGTTTCAAAAGCAGTTTTTAAGAGTTCAGGCTCAACTCCGCTCAATTTTCCCACTTTTATGCTTACTTTTAAAACTTTTTTGGCACCGTTTTTTTTGGCATTATCTTCGCATAAATCAAGCAAAGATTGAACGATTGAAAATTCGTGCATAATTAACAAATCCTTGGTAAAAGTTCGCCACTAGGCATATCTAAAAATCTTTTTGAACCCCACGGAGTTTTTAAAACAACTTTTTTGGGATACTCACTATTAACTTTTCCTACAACTTTTGCTTGTTTTGTAATTTCAAATTTCTCTAAAATACTCAAAGCTTTATTAACTTCATCTTTACAAAGTGCAATTGCAAAAGTTCCCTCATTTGCCAAATTATAAGCTTCAAAGCCCAAAAGTTCGCAAATTCCTCTAACTTCATCTTTAATTAAAACACTCTCTTCATCTATCTCAATCGAAACATTTGAATTCATCGCCCACTCGTTTAAAAGGGAAGCAACTCCCCCTCGTGTCGCATCTCGCAGTGCATTAAAATTAACATTAGCACCTATCAAAGCTTCTATCGCACTCCAAAGTGATGCGCAATCGCTTTTTAAATTAGTCTCTAAATCTATTCCTTCTCTTTTGGCAAAAATCGAAGCTCCGTGTTCCCCGATAGAGTTAGAGAAAATTATCACATCATTTTCTTTTAAATTAGAGGAAGAAAGTCCTTTTTTTTGGACTTTTCCAACTCCACTTGTATTAATAAAAATTTTATCAACACTTCCTTTTGGAACTACTTTTGTATCACCAGCAACTATTTTAGCCCCATTTATTGCAAGTTCTTCTTTCATTGAAAGAGTTATTTTTTCTAAATCTTTTATACTAAACCCCTCTTCAATAATAAATCCACAACTCAAATAAAGTGGCTTAGCTCCCATCATTGCTAAATCATTGCAAGTTCCACAAATACTAAGTTTACCAATATCACCACCATTAAAAAAAATAGGTGAAACAGTGTAGCTATCAGTACTAAAAGCTAAATTATTTTCAATAATTGCCGAATCTTCGCTTTTTTGCAAAATAGAGTTGCTAAAATTTGCATAAAAAATATCTTTTATTAACTTTGCATTCTCACTTCCACCATTTCCGTGCGAGAGTAAAATTTTATCCATTTTATATTTCCTACCTTGTCAAGTCCCCTACTATAGTCACTTGATTACTTCCTTAATCCTCTATGATTTTTTTTAAAACAAACTCTTTAAATTTATCGCCTCTCTCTTTATAACCACTAAATTGGTCTAAACTCGCACAAGCTGGAGACAATAGGGCAATTGATTCTTTTGTATGTAATTTTGAAATCTCTTGAACTGCAACTTTTAACTCTCTTACAATTTTACACTTTAAATTAAACTCTTTAGATAAAGTTGCAATTTCATCTGCACTTTTGCCTATTGCAAATATTTCAAGATTCATATTTTGCATAAATTCAAACAAAGGTTTTAAATTTGCACCTTTAGAATCTCCACCTAAAATTAAATATACTTTTTTATCCATAAAATTTGATAGGGCTTTAATTACAGCATCAAAATTTGTAGCTTTAGAATCATCAATCCATACTCTTCCAAATTTATCGTTAAACTCTTCAACTTTATGGCTATCAACCACAAATGAATTAATAAGATTATAATCAATTTCATCAAAAAGAATCTTAGTAACAGCTAAAGCAATTGTTGCATCAAATAAAAATGGTTCTTTAAATTTGAGTTTTTTTAAATTAATTTTAAAATATTCTGCTAAATCTAATGTTGTTTCATATCCAATTTTAAAACCTGCTGATTCTCTATCTATATACTCTTTTGGCAAAATAATAACTTCGCCCTCTCTCATAAACTCAAGCGGTTTTAGTTTTGCTTTCACATAATTTTCAAAACCCTCGTGCCAATCGATGTGGTCTTGTGTAATTTGAAGTAAAATATAAATATTTGGTTTTGCTTTATTTGTATAGTGAAGTGTAAATGAGCTTGTCTCAAGAATCCAAATAGGTGCATTCGTATCCATTTCTGCCAAAGGAGTTCCGATATTTCCACCACTAATTGCACCTTTATTTTTAAGTAAATGTGTTATCATTTGAGTAGTTGTAGTTTTACCATTTGTGCCACTAATCCATATACTAAAAGGCATAACCTCGGCAAATAAATCATACTCACTTATAAGATTTTTTGCACTTTTAATAGTTTTGTTATGTTGAGGAATGCCAGGAGATGGAATTTCCAAATCGCTGTTATCTGGATTAAATTCACTCATAGGAAGAAGCTCACTTCCAAACTTATCTACACTTTTTTCTTTAAATTTATCATCATAAATTTTAGAGTTTCCAAACTTTTTTGCAATTGCTTGTGTTGTTTTTCCATAGCCAAAGAGGGTCATATTTATGCCTTATTATAAATTGATTTTATACTTTCACAAGTTAATAATTTAGGAGGATTTATTAAATAGTCATTTTTTATTTTTGATAAATTATCTTTAATAGAAATGGAAATTTTTTTGTGAATATCTTTATTTTGATGTATTTCAGATAAAAGCTCTAAATTTAAATTAAAAATTTCTAATGGATTCTCATCCATATTTAAATCAGTTAAAATATAGTAATTTTTTTGAACTTTATCATCAAAAAAATCTCTCTCTTTATTTGAGTATTCAAATTTTTTATTCATCAAAATATATTTTAAAATAAAAAAACTATCCTCTATTTTTCTATTAAATTTAAATTCTTCTATTTTTTCACTAATTTTATTATCTTGAATTTCATCATTTTCTTTTATTAACTCTCTATTTATAAATTCTTCAAATCCTTTAAATTCTATAAAATCTAATTTATCAGAGTTAATTAATATTTTTAAAGCATCACAAGATTTTGGCTCTTGCATATCTTTTTCTTTAGATATTTTCTTTTTTACTTCATCAAAGTCTATTACTTCAACAGATAAGCTTTTACAACAACTCTTGTTAATTTGACCTATCTCTTTTATTTTAAAATAGTCATTATCTATTCCAAAATTTAAAAGTTTTTCAAGCACTACATAATCTCTTGCATAGGTTGTGATAATTTTCTAAAAATTTGATTTAAATCATCATTTACATCTTTAATAGCTGAACTAACACCATCTTCGCTCTCTGCTAAATAAAAATTTGTCTTGTTTAATATTTTTTCTTTATTTGCATAATTTCTTAATGCTTGAACCATATAAGGACTATGCGAATTTACTAAAATTTTGATTTTTAATTTATTTACCATATATATTAATAATTCTGCAAATTTTAATTGTAATTTTGGATGTAAATGATTCTCTGGTTCATCAAATATTAAAAAAGAACTTTCTTTTAAATATCTATTTTTACACATAATTTGTAATGTTCCAAGAGTTTTGATTCCCATTGCTACATTAGCAAGTGGTACTTTAATAGATTCTCCATTAATATGTTTAAAATAATAAAACTTACCTCTTTCTTTTTGAAATTCACCTTTCATTAAATCTTTTAATTTATCAGTAAAACTACTATATTCTGATTGAAAAGTGCCATTAACATTATCATTTGCTATTTTTATATATAAGTCCCATAATATATAAGGATATCTTATTTTGATTTCACTTCTGTTATCAAATACATCGTCAAGTATATTACTATTCTCTTTAATTCTTAAAATTGAATCAAAAAATTCTATTAAATCCCAGACAATTGGTGTTTGTATTATAGTTGCATTTAAAAAATCTCTGTATTCTTTACTATTTTGTCCAAGAAAATTAATATAATTACTATTCTTTATTTCTACACTATATATTGTATCCATACTATCGTTTTTTATAATAATTTTGGATATATTGCTAATATTTTGTTTTTTTATTTCGCTATCAAAAACTAAACCTAACATTCTTCTAAATGAATTGGCCCTCATTTGATTGAAATTAGTTTCATTTTTAGAAGTTTTTAATTTAAAAAATCTTTGCCTAGATGTTACATCAGCTTTAATAGCACAAAATAAACTTTTCCCAACCGTACTCTTACCAGTATCATTCTCTCCAGCAATTACAGTCAATCCATCAAGCTTAACACTAGCTTCTCTTATCATTCCAATATTTTCAAGTTTTAAAATCATTTTAATCCTATCTAAGTTTTAGAGTAATTAATGCGATGATATTTGACATAAATGCGATTATCCAAAACCTTACGATTACCTTATTTTCAGCCCAACCTTTCATCTCAAAATGGTGATGAATTGGTGCCATCAAAAATATTCGTTTTTTTCTTGTTTTATAACTTGCTACTTGAATTATTACTGAAACGGTTTCGATTACAAATATAAATCCAATTAATATAAGTAAAATTTCGCTTTTAGATAAAATTGCCATATATCCGATGTATGCACCCATTGTTAAACTTCCACTATCGCCCATAAAAACTTGTGCAGGATGACAATTGTACCACAAAAAGCCAATTAAACTTCCAGCTAATGTTGCCCCAATAATCGCCACTTCTCCGACTTCAACCACATAAGGAAGTATTAAATATTTACTAATAACGATATTTCCTGTAATGTAGACTAAAGATGTGAGTGAAGCCAATGCAAAGATAGATGGAACTGTGGCTAATCCATCAAGTCCATCTGTTAAATTTACTGCATTGCTTGAAGCAACTATTACAAGTGACCAAAAAATCAGTGCAAAAAAGCCAAAATCAAATACTGGATATTTATAAAATGGAACATAAAAGTTCGTATCAAATCCTGCAAAAATCAATATTACACCTATTATTAAACCAAATAAAAATTGCAAAATTAACTTCATTTTTGGGCTTAAGCCAAATTCGTTTTTGCCGTTTATTACTTTGCCAAAATCGTCAATAAAGCCGATAATACCGTAAAATATAATGATTAAAATTGCACCAATTACATAAATATTATTTAATTTTACTGTTAAAAATGTGGCGATTAAAGTTGAAATTAAAAATACAACTCCGCCCATTGTAGGGGTATTTGATTTTAACTTGTGACTTTCTGGAGCAAATGAGTAAATTGGTTGATTTGCTTTTTTATTTATCGCCCATTTTATAAACTTTGGCATCAAATAAATCGTAAGTAAAAATGCTATAAAAAAACCAATTCCTGCCCTAACTGTGATGTATTGTAAAATATTTACATCTAAATGCCGATAAATCCAATAAAACATAAATTACCTTATTTTTGTTATTTATAATGTCCAATTTCCAAAATGTGAATTTTTATTTAAACTAACTTTTAATTCATTTAAAAATTTAGTTCTATCTATCTCTATTGCACCCAAACTTTTTAAGTGATTAGTTGTACTTTGACAATCGATAAAATCAAAATCCCACTCTTTTAACTTTTCTACCAATTTTACAAGTGCAACTTTTGAAGCATCACTCATTTTTGAAAACATAGATTCTCCAAAAAAAGTTTTTCCAAGTGAAATACCATAAAGCCCACCAACTAACTCACCATTGAAATAAGTTTCGATAGAGTGAGCATAACCTAATTGATGCAAAGTCGTATAAGCTTCAATTATTTCACTTTGTATCCAAGTTCCATTTTGACCAACTCGTGGAACTCTTGAGCATTCAGTTGTAACTTTTTTGAAATTGGTATCAACTCTTATTTCAAATTTATTACTTTTAATAACTTTTTTTAAACTTTTGCTTACTTTTAAATCATTTAAATATAAAACTAATCGAGGTTCAGGAGACCACCATAAAATAGGCTCATTTGAATTGTACCACGGGAAAATCCCATTACAATAGGCTAACAATAATCTATCTGGATTTAAATCACCACCCCAAGCAAGAGGTAAGTTTTTTGGAGCATTGTAAGGATTTGGAAAATCATAACTACTATCACAAACTTTTGGAATAAAAATTTTTTCACTACTCATTTTATTTTGTTTTAGGAGTTATGCTAAAATTTAACTTTTCTGCTTTTAGTGTAATTTTTACTTCCCCACCATTGATAAGTCCACCAAAAAGTATTTCATCAGTTAATTTAGTTTTTATCTCTTCTTCTATTATTCTGGCTAAAGGCCTAGCACCTAAAGTTTTACTGTAACCTTTGTTTGCTAAATACTCTTTTGCTTTTTGGTTTATGTTGATTTTTATATTTTTATCGCTTAAGTTTAACTCAAGTTCATTAATAAATTTTTCAACAATATGTACAACAAACTCTGTACTTAAAGATTTAAAATTAATAATTTTATCAATTCTATTTCTAAATTCAGGTGTAAAATAGTTCTCAACTGCACTCTTATTTTTCAAACTTTCATCTTTATTAAATCCCATAACATTGGCTTCACTCGCCCCAATATTTGAAGTCATAATAATAATTACATTTTTAAAATCAATTTTAGCACCAGAATTATCAGTTAAAGTTGCACTATCCATAACTTGAAGTAAAATATTTAAAATATCAATATTAGCTTT
Source organism: Helicobacter cetorum (assembly GCA_022729755.1). GTDB lineage: Bacteria > Campylobacterota > Campylobacteria > Campylobacterales > BB28 > BB28. The sequence goes on from DZAZ01000088.1 coordinate 6,770, forward strand.
TTCAACCTCATCAAGTAATAATACACAATGAGGATGTTTTTTGA
>DZAZ01000028.1 GCA_022729755.1 Helicobacter cetorum
AACTTTCCAGCACCTCTAAATTTTCTACTATGTCTATTTTTACATTTCTACTTATTAGAATAATATTATACCTAATTTTTAGGAAGATTTGGTATAATAAAAGACCTTAAAAAGCTCTGGGGTTATGGAAGTTTTGATATATATTCGTAAATTTTAAATCAGAAGCTTAAAAATGGAAATCTCAAATTCACTGACAAGTAGTCATCAATCGATTGCAACATTTCAAATTCCTTTTACCTATCTTATTGTGGTTATAGCTTAATTTAAATAGAATTATATAAAAAATAGTTTATAATTTTTCTAATTATCAATAAAAGTAGGAGCCTTTATGACACAAGAAGAGTTAGATGCTTTAATGGCGGGGGCAGATGGAGAAGATTTAAATTTAGATGCAATAGAAGATGAGGCTAAAGATGAGGCTAAAAAAAATCAAAAACAAGAGTTTAAAGTAAAAGAGGGTCACGACCCAAGCGATTATAAATTAACTCCAAATGGTGCAATTTGGCCACCAGCACCACCAACAGAAGATTATAAAGTGGTTCATCAATTAGATGATGTTACTAGAGATTCTGAAGCAAAAGCAACTGAAATATTTGATAAACTTGAAAGCATTAGTACAATGTTTATGGATATTGAGGGCGAAGTTAGTGCAGTACAAAAGACTTTAAATAAAAATTTAGAAATTTTTCAAAAATTAAGTGAAAAATTCCCAAATGTTGAAACTTTTAAAGTAACAATGGAAGATATAAATTTATCAATTGAAAAACTTGATAATATCATCTCAAATTCTCAAATGGGAAGTGATGATGTTATGATGGCGATGGATGTTATGCAATATCAAGATATTCATAGACAAAAAATTGAGCGAGTTATCAATGTTATGAGGGCTTTAACTAAATATATGAATTCGCTATTTGAAGGTAGAATTGATGATAGTAAACGAGTAAGTTCAGCTGTTCATATTCACGGAGATACTGAAACTGAAGATGTGGTTGATGAAGATGATATCGAAGCATTAATTAGTGCTTTTGCCAATAAAAAGGTTTAATAATTGGTGGAACTATTAGCTCCTGCTGGAAATTTTGAAAAATTAAAGATTGCTTTAACTTATGGTGCAGATGCACTTTATGGTGGTGTTAGCCACTTTTCGCTTAGAACTCGTGCAGGAAAAGAGTTTAGCTATGAAGAGTTTAATGAGGCAATCAAATATACTCACTCTAAAAATAAAAAAATGTATGTGACAATTAACGGATTTCCGTTTAATTCTCAAATTGAGCTACTAAAAAGACATATCGAAAAAATGGCGAAGATGAACCCTGATGCTTTTATAATTTCAACTGTTGGTGTTATAAAATTAGCAAAACAAATCGCCCCACATATCCCACTTCATCTCTCAACTCAAGCAAATGTGCTAAATTATTTGGATGCAGAGTTTTATTATGATATTGGAGTTAGCCGAATTATCGTCGCTAGAGAAATGAGTTTGAGTGATGTTGTTGAGATAAAAAAGAGACTTCCAAAACTTGAACTTGAAATATTTGTTCACGGAAGTATGTGTTTTGCTTATAGTGGAAGGTGTTTAATAAGTTCAGTTCAAAGTGGAAGAGTGCCAAATCGTGGAAGTTGTGCAAATGATTGTAGATTTAATTATGAAATGTATGTAAAAGAGGCTAAAAGTGGAGAACTTTTAAGGCTAAGCGAAAATGAAATATATGTAAAATCGAACGAAAATGAGACAATGTTTAAACTTCAAGAGTATGCTGATGGCACTTATGTGATGAATGCAAAAGATTTAAATTTAATAAATTATATTGATAAAATAATCGAAAGTGGTGCGATAGATTCGGTCAAAATCGAAGGACGAACAAAAAGTCCATACTACACCGCAATCACAACTAAAAGTTATAGAGCTGCGATTGATGATTTTTATGCAAATAAATTTAATCCTACTGTTTATGAAGCTGAATTAAACACTCTCAAAAACCGAGGTTTTAGCGATGCATATCTATTTAGTAGACCTTATGAGCGAAACGATACTCAAAACTTGGTCACTGCATTAAGTGAGGGAAGTTATCAAGTTGAAGCTTTTGTGGTAGATGGTGGTGAGTATTTTATCTCAAAGGGACAAGTTTATAAAGATGTAGTTTATGAATTGGTTTTACCAAATGAAAATATCGATTTAATCGATAATGAAATTGGCGAAATTTTTAAAGATGGCGAAAAATATTTTATAAAATTCAAAAAATTAATAACTGAAAGTGCAAAAGAGTTTGAGAGTGTGCATAGTGGAAACACAAATTTAATAAAATTGCCTATAAAATTGCCTGAATTTAGTTTTTTTAGAAGGAAAGTTATTTAAATTAAACAAAAGGAGTAAAAATGAGAATAGTTACTAAGTTGGTGGTTTTGGCTTTTTTAGGCTTAAGTTTACATTCTGGTGATGTAAAAACATTTAATGAAGTTGAAGTTTTAAAAAACTCTAAGTTTGTTGATAAATATACAAATGAAAAATTAAATTGGGTAGATGCAAAAAATTATTGCAAAATTATGGATGCAAGATTACCAAAAATTTCGGAGTTTCAAGAGATGTACAAAATAGTTGGTAAAAAATCTAAGTATTTCGCAAAAGAGTGGTATTGGAGTGTAGATGAGACAAATTGGAGGCTCAAAAATGGGGCTTATCGCTTTAGTTTTGCTGATGGAAGAGATGATTTTAATGTAAAAGATGCAGTTTATAATGTTAGATGTGTAAAAATCGAAGAGGAGCAAGAATGAGTATTCAATCTTCTCCTATAATTTTGGTAAAACAATGATAAAAAGCATTAAAATTTCAAATTACAAAAATTTAGATGGATTTGAATTTGATGGATTTGGAAGACTTAATTTAATTACAGGTAAAAATAATGTTGGAAAAACTAATCTTTTGGAGGCGATGTTTTTAGGTTTAAACTCAAAAGATGAATTAGGTTTTATTATTAATTCAAGGCAATCAAAAGGAGATATTTATAATACTAAATCAATTGAAAATTTATTTACAAATTTAAATTTAAACAAAAATATCTCCATAATCTTAAATAATAAACCAACATTTGAATTAAAATTTGAGAAATATATATCAACATTTTCTAATGATAATTTTAATTCAAACTACATCTTATCAAATCAACAACTAAGTGGTAAAAATTTATCTGAATCTTTTACTGAAATAATTAAACAAAATAAAAAAACAAATTTATTAAAAGTTTTGCAAATAATAGATTCTAAAATAATAGATATTCAGATTTTAGTTGATGGTAGTAATGTAAATATTTATTTAACTAAAGAAGAATTAACTTTGCCAATATCATTTTTTGGAGATGCAATTCAAAAAATATTTATAATTTTCTCAAAATTTTTTTTAAAAAAACAAACCATTTTAATTGACGAAATAGAAAATGGAATCTATTATGAAAATCAAAAAGAGTTTTGGTCTAAGCTTTTAGAAATATCTAAACTTACAAATTGCCAAATCATAGCAACAACCCACTCACTAGAGATGATTAACTCTTTTTATGAAATTACAAAAGATGAAGAGGATTGCAAACTTTTAAAATTAGTTAGAAATATAGATAATGAGATACTTATGCGAGAGATGGAAAAAGATTTAATAGAGTATGAACTTGAAGATAAAAATTTGAATAATAAAGATGTTTTAAGATGAAAAACATTATTTTAGTTGAGGGTAAAAATGATAAAATTTTTTATGAATTTTTGATTAGAAATATTTTTAGTGAATATAGTTTCAATTTTTCAGAAGTTATAAAAGATGATAAATTAAATTGTAATATTGAAACTTTAAATAGTAAAAATAAACTGGAAACACATCTCAAAAGAGTTAAAAATGATAATATTGATAATAAAATACCTTTGAAAGTTGGTGTTATTTGGGATAGAGATGATGAAAAAGTAGAAAACTTAAAAAGTGGAATAAAAGATATATTTGATGATATATTTAAAAATTATCCTGCAAAAAGCAAAGTAATACCTTTTATTTTTTCAGAAAATTATAAAGAAGTAGAGTATTATTTAAAAGAGATAAAAAGTAAAGATTCAAAACAAGCCGATTGTTTTTATGATAATTGCAATTTAAATGATAAAGAGGCAATTAAGGAGTGGCTTAGAATTTATTTACGATTTGATTGTTGTCCTAAAAAACTTAAAAAGGAAACAGTTAATAACTGTTTTTTTGAAGCTATATTTAAGTGTGATTATGCAAATGAGTATTTTAACTTTAAAAGAGAAGATTTAATAGAATTCGACAAATTTTTAAATAATTTTAAGGAGTAATAGTGAATTTTAAATTTATTGCTATAACTATTTTATTTATTATAATGTTTAATGGTTGTTCTGAAAAGTCAACTTATGGTGCTTTTCAATTTATTCAAAAAAATAAAGATGAGAGAGAAAATCTGAAATCTGGAGTTATTCAAAATAATGAAAATAATATAAATTATGAAGAGTACAAAGATAAAACAAAGGAGTAAAAATGAATTTCGTATCGATTATTATGGGAAGCAAGAGTGATTATGAAGTTATGAAAAATTGTGCTGATGTGTTAGAGAGTTTTGGAGTTAAGTATGAATTAATTATAAGTTCAGCTCATAGAACTCCAACTAGAACAAAAGAGTATGTTATTGAAGCTGAAGCAAAAGGAGCTAAAGTTTTTATTTGTGCAGCTGGAATGGCGGCGCATTTGGCTGGAGCTGTTTCAGCGATGACAACTAAACCAGTTATTGGCGTACCATTAAAAGGTGGTGCAATGGATGGAATGGATGCGATGCTTGCAACCGTTCAAATGCCAAAAGGAATGCCTGTTGCTACAGTTGCACTTGGAAGTGCTGGTGCCAGTAATAGTGCATATTTGGCTATGCAAATTTTGGCTTTAAATGATAAAGAACTTGATGTTAAACTTAAAGAAGATAGATTAATGCAAGCAAAAAAAGTTGAAAGTGACTCAAAAGAGATAGAGGTAAGATTATAAAAAGGGACTATCTTGTTACAAAAAGATTGTAGACAACAACTATTAGCTGATGAAAAAATTGAAAAAATTTACGATGACATATATGATATTGTAAAAATAGAATTATTTAATAAAAAATGTCAAAGTGATAATGAAAAAATAGTTAGTTTAAATCTTTTTAATAAAGACGATAAGTTAAATGATAGTGAAATTAAAAGAATATTTTATAGTAATTATGAATTTAGAGGAAGAGAAGGAAGTGGAAAGGTAGCTTTTCACGATATCTTTTTTTTAAAAGATAAATATAAGAGTATAGGTTTAGCAAAAAAAATACACGAAAAAGAAAAAGAGATTTATAAAAATAATTCCATACAACAAATTCATTTAAATCCAATGTCAGATGGAGTAATCGTTTGGGCTAAGTTAGGATATTTATATCTTGATAGAGAGAGTGAAATTATAATAAATCAAAGATTTTTTGAATATTTAGAAGAGATTAAATCTATTGAAGATGAAGAATATGATAAATTAATGGATATTTTTTATGATGAAGATGAAAACTTTTTAACTAATCAATGGAGTAAAGTAGATAAAAAATATTTTTTTGCTGATGGAAAAGATAGTTTTACAGATTGGTTATACTTTGAACCTCATAGTAGAGAAAATGAATTAATTTTTAAAATGTATAAAAACTTAGAGGAAGTAGCATGATTAAAAGCTTAAACTTTAAAATATTTGTTGGTGAAAAGTTGGCTTTTAATGGTGTTATAATTGAAAGAAATGATAACACATATGGATTAATAATAGATAAAAGTGTTAGATTAAATAGAGTCTATCAAAATACATTTTTTTTAATTTTAGAGGGAAGATATAAACTTGATTTTATAAATAAAAAAGAGTTTGAAGAAAAAAAATCAACGATTGATTGTAAAGTAGAAACTATAAAAATTGATGAAAAAACACCATTTGATAATATAAATAAATATATAGAAATTTTTGGAGATAAAAACTTAAAAACAGAGGTTTATAATTTTGAATTAAAAGTTAATATAAATGATGAAGTAGATAAGTTATGTAAAACATTTGGAGAAGAAGAGAAAGAGTTAATATTTATTCCTTATAAAAAAGGCGAACTTTTAGATGAAGAGTGCAAATTAATTGCTGATAAATATATTGGAAATATAACATTAAAAAATATTATTGAAAAGATTAAAAAAGAGGATTATGCAGAGGCAATTTTAGAGATAGAATCTGCTAATAAGATAAATTTTCAAGATTTATCTATACAAGCTTTAGAAATTTTAGAAAATATTAGAAATAATTTTTCAAAATTAAATTTAATTCCTTCTAGTAATAAAGTTAGATTTGCATTAAATAATAAATGTATTCAAACAGTTGTTTATTTACAAAAAACAGTAGAGTTAAAAGAATCTATTGAGAATAATATAAAAAACTTTAATGAAATAAAAAACAGTAATTTTTCAAATATAGATGATAGTAATATAAATGTTGCTAAAGTTATGGAAAATATCTTATCAAATAAAGAGGTAAATAATTTTAAATTTAGTTATAGAGATAATGAAACTTTAGAGACAAATCTTTTTGAAATAGTAAAAGATGAAAAAAAGATAGAAACTTTAAAGAAAAACATTAAGAGTTACGAAGATAGTAAAAAGATAAAAAGGTTTGAAGATATAGTTATCTTTTATGTATGCAATCCTAAACATTATACTTTTAAGGGATTTAATAAAGATTTAACTATTGCAGATAGATTAGATTTTTATTTAGATAAAAGTGATGAAAATTTTAGGTTACTTAAAGAGATAAAAAAAAGAGAAATTAGCGATAATATAGAAGAAATTGAAAATAATTTTGATAAATATAAAAGACATACTTTAAAAATTAGTGGTACATATACTTCTACTTATAAAGTAAAAATAGAAGAAATAGAGTTTGTTGGAAATAAATTTGAAAGTAAAATATTACCTATTGAAATTGATATTGAAGGAATGGGTTTTGATGGAATAGATAATAAATTTAATAAAATAACTTTTGTAGTAGAAGATAAAGATATTAATTATTTAAAAGAGATAAAACGAGAGTTTAACTTAAATGAAATGAATGAAATATTTAATACTAAAAATAAAAAATTATTTGATAATCAAAATTTGCTAAATATTAAAGGTGAGTACATAGATATGAGCAATAGTGTAAGAATTATTTCTATTGATTTTAAACAAAAATTATAAAGGAATTTTATGCAAACTTGGTTGACACTTGATGAGTTTTGTAGACTCACAAATTTAAATAAGGAGAGAGTTGAAAAATTAATTACAGAAAAAAAAGTAAATTCAAAAAATGAAAATGGTGTAATTTTTATTGAAGCTTCAAGTGGCACGAATGCCCTTGTAAGGGCTAATAATAAAGGTGAAGTGCTAGTTGAAGAAGAGATTAAACTTCAAGGGAGTGACTTTTTAGAAAAAACCATTGGAACCATTTTGAGTTTACACGAAAAAGTGATTAGCTCAAAAGATGAAACTTTAGAAGTTTTAAAAAATGAAAATCAATTCTTAAAAGAAGCACTTTTTCAAATGCAAGAACTTTATGACTCTGATAGAAATACAATTCAAACTTTAAATGAACAATTGAAATTTACTCAAGAAGAGCTTGACTCGATTAAGCGAAAATATAGATTAATGTGGGGAAGAGCGATTGAAACTGGAAATAAGCTCGATAAACAATGAATATTCAAGCTGAATGTAAGGTTTGTCTTTTAAATCAAACTTTAAGAGTTATAAAAAATTTAAATATTGATGAAAATATTTCACGAAAAATTGTGAATGAAATTTCACTTAGAGTTGCTAATCTTAGCTATGATAAATCCCCGCCGTTTCACGCAATTGAGATTTATGAAGCTATTTCAAATATTTTGCAAACTAATGATATTTATAAAGATGAAAAAACAAAAGCTATCAAAAAAGCTCAAAGCTTGGTACCTTTTTTACAAGAACTTATTAAAAATTCAAATAATAAACTCTTAACTTCGATTAAAATTGCTGTTGCAGGAAATGTGATAGATTTGGCTACAATGGAGAGTTTTGATTTAGATAAAGAGATAAAAACTATTTTTGATACAAATTTTGCAATTGATGATTTTGAGAATTTAGCAAAAGATTTAAAAAATGCAAAAGAGATTACTATTTTAGCTGATAATGCTGGTGAAAATATATTTGATAAAATTTTTATCGAAACTTTAATTTCACTTTATCCAAACTTAAAAATAAATTATGCAACTCGTACAAAACCAATTATCAATGACATAACTTATGATGAAGCAAAAGAGAGTGGGGTTGATAATATTTGCAATTTAGTTGATAGCGGAGTGCCAAGTGCGGGATTTATTTATGAACTTGCAAGTCAAAACTTTAGAGAAATTTTTGATGAGAGTGATTTTATTATTGCCAAAGGAATGGGAAATTTTGAAACAATGATTGACACACAAGAGAAAAAAACTTACTTTTTATTTAAAGTAAAATGTAATGTTGTTTCAAAATTGATAGATAAAAAAATTGGTAGTATAATTTGTCTTTTAAATAAAAATTATAAGGAGTTTTAATGCAAAAAAATGTAGTACTTTTTACTAGCCCAACTTGTCATTGGTGTTCTGTTGCAAAAAGTCATTTTCAAAAACATCAAATTAAATTTAAAACTATTGATATTACAAAAGATTTGAAGGCTAAAGAGGATTGTGAACGACACGGGTGTCGAGGAGTTCCTGCTATTTTAATTGGAAGTCGTTGGATTTGTGGATTTGATAAAGCAACGATAAATAGGGAGTTATCAATAAAAGAAGAGGGATGAAGTTTTAAAACTTTTAATCTCTTAAATAATCTTGTAATGCTTTTGGTGTGATGCAATCTTGTCCAGCTTTTAGCATTTTAATCGCTTCAATAGTAGCATAAGCCCCAGCTAATGTCGTAAAATACGGCACATTACATCTTAAAACTGTATTTCTTATCATTTTTGCATCATCTTTACTCGATTTATTATCGCTTGTATTGATAGCTAAGCTAAACTCATTATTTCTAAGCATATCTTCAACATTTGGGCGACCTTCACTAATTTTTAAAACTTTTGTAGCTTCAATTCCAGCTTCTTGTAAAGTTTTGTAAGTTCCATCTGTTGCACAAACTTCAAAACCAAGTTCTATAAAATTTTTTGCAATCTCTTTAGCGAAAGGTTTATCTAAATTTGTAAGTGAGAGAAAAATTTTACCTTCAGTTGGCAATTTATTATTACAAGCAAATTGACTTTTTGCAAAACTAATTCCAAAATTATCACTTATTCCCATAACTTCGCCTGTTGATTTCATTTCAGGTGAAAGTATCAAATCAGCTCCGCTCAATTTATTAAATGGAAAAACTGCCTCTTTTACTGAAATATGAGATTTTAATTTTGGCTTAAGAACTCCATTATCTTCATAAACAATACTGTAATTATCATAAAATTTTAAAGCTTCTCTTAGATTTCCCTCCCACATAACTTTTGTTGCAACTTTTGCTAGTGGAATTCCTGTCGCTTTTGATACAAACGGCACAGTTCGACTTGCACGAGGATTAACTTCAATCAAATATACACTATCTTGATGAATTGCATATTGAATATTCAAAAGCCCCTTAACTCCAAGACCTAAAGCGATAGTTTTAGTTCTATCTTCAATTATTTTTAAAAGCTCATCTGAAATCGAAATTGCAGGAAGCGAACAAGCACTATCGCCTGAATGAATTCCAGCCTCTTCGATATGTTGCATAATACCGCCGATGTAAACCTCATTTCCATCACTAATAGCATCCACATCAATCTCAATCGCTCTATCTAAAAATTTATCAATTAAGACGGGACTATCATTGCTAACACTAACTGCCTCTTCCATATAAGTTTTAAGCTCATCTTCATTATAAACAATCCTCATAGCCCGACCACCCAAAACATAACTAGGTCTAACTAAAACTGGATATGTAATTCTTTTTGCAATCTCAAGTGCTTCCTCTTTTGAAATCGCTGTGCCATTTTCAGGTTGCAATAAATTATGTTGAACTACAAATTTAGAAAATTTCTCTCTATCTTCGGCTGTATCGATAACTTTTGCAGTAGTTCCAATTATTTTTGCCCCAATTGCCGTTAACGGTTTAGCTAATTTTAGTGGAGTTTGTCCTCCAAAATGCACAATCACACCATCTGGATTTTCTCGCTCAATCACACTTCTAACATGCTCAAGTGTAATTGGCTCAAAATATAAAACATCACTTATATCATAATCAGTTGAGACAGTTTCAGGATTGCAATTGTACATTATAGTCTTTACACCCATATCTTTTAGTGCAAAAGAGGCATGAACACAGCAATAATCAAACTCAATTCCTTGACCTATTCTATTTGGACCGCCACCAATAATTAAAACTTTTTTCATTTTTTTCCTTTTATAAAATTATAATATTCAACTCTTAATTCATCTATACTTTTTAATTTATTTTCTCTTTTTACATACCAAAAAGACCAACCATTATTTGAACTTTTATTTAAAATTAAAGCACTTATTTTATGAATTGAATTAACTTCATTTAGATACTCAATCGTTGCATTTGCCAAAACTTTAGCTCCATATTTTTCATCTTTTGAATATAAAAATTCTCCAACTTTAATAAAATTTGCTTCAATTAAATTTCCAAATGGAACTTTTGGTTTTTTATTTTCTATTTTATAATGTAAATTTTCTAATTCTAAAGGTATTACATCTTTTAATCTCTCTTTTATAATATCAATATATTTCTTCTCTTTTTCAATTCCTATAAAATTTCTACAAAGCTTTTTAGCAATAGCTAAAGTTGTACCACTTCCACAAAATGGGTCTAAAATAGTATCACCTACATTTGAAGTTGATAAAATTACACGATATAAAAGTTCTTCTGGTTTTTGAGTTGAATGAGCTTTTTTACCATCGATTTTAATTCGCTCACTACCACCACAAATAGGCAAATACCACTCACTCCTCATCTGTTTATCATCATTATAAGCTTTCATAGATTTATAATTAAAAGTGTATTTTGAATTTTGATTTTTACTTGCCCAAATTAAACTTTCGTGTGCATTTGTAAAACGAGTACCTTTGAAATTTGGCATAGGATTGCTTTTTATCCAAATAATATCATTTAAAATCCAAAGATTTAAATCTTGAATAATCTTTCCAACTCTAAAAATATTATGATAACTCCCAATAACCCAAATAGCACCATTTTTTTTTAAAACTCTTTTACACTCACTTAGCCAAGTTAAACTAAATTTATCATACTCGCTAAATGAATTAAATTTATCCCATTCATCATTTACTGCATTAACTTTTGTGTTATTTGGGCGATAAAGCTCACTTTGAAGTTGCATATTATAAGGAGGGTCAGCAAAGATTAAATCGATAGAATTTTCAGGCATAGTTTTTAATACATCTATGCAATTACCATTTATTACTCTATTTAAGTAATTTGTTAACACTTAAATCCTCTTGCACACATCTTACATAACCATTTGCTGATTTTTTAGCAAATCCAGAATTTCCTCCACCAAATAAAACAACTCTTATATATTTACTGTTTTCGCTGTCGATTGTTGAACTCCAATAAAAATCATCTTTAGAACTATTTTTAAACTCATCATAAATATTCAAATTCTTTTTTGAAAAATCTATAATAGTAATTAACTCTTCTAAAGTCGGCAATCTCCAATCACATTTTGTAGCTAAAACTAAGTTTTGACAATACTCACTTGCCTCTTGAAAATCCATCTTTTTTGTAATTAAATCATCTTGCCATATTAAATTTCTAAATTTATCTATAACAACTTTAGCCGAAGTATCTGCTCTAAAGTGATTTAAATTTTTAATTTCAGCTCCCCTTACACATCGAATGTGATAACTTTTTTCTTTTTTATCGAGTTTATAAGTAGCATTAGCAAAATTTACATTATAAATATAATCCTCATCATCATCGTCATAAAGTTTTGTTGAACTCCAATAATTTGTTGGTTCTATATGCTTAAAGTTAGAGTTAATTGAGGGAGTTTGTGAAGAGTTAGTAATACTAAGTAACTCCTCAATATTAGGCAATCGCCAATCAAAATAACCACCAAATTCTAACTCATTGCAATAATCATCTGCTTTTATCCATTTATCATTATCAAACATAACAGAAATATCATCTTGCCATAAAAGATTACTTTTTGTATCTGTAACTATTTCTAAGGCATTATCTCTAATAAATTCGCCAAAAAGCAAATTTACACTTACAATAAAAAATATGAATTTTTTCATTTTTTAATCTTAAATTAACGCAATACACTCAATCTCTACAAGTGCATTTCTAGGAAGAGTTTTAACAGCTAATGTACTTCTTGCTGGTTTATGGTCTTTAAAAAATTCAATATAAATCTCATTTACAACAGCAAAATCATTCATATCAGCTAAAAATATAGTCGTTTTTACAACTTTATTTATATCAGTTCCTGCATCATTTAAAAGATTACTTACATTTGTTAAAACTTGTCTTGCTTGTTTTTTGATGTCAGCCTCAACCATTTCCCCTTCAGGTGTAAGTGCAATTTGTCCTGAAGTAAATACCATTCCATTTGCTATTACGGCTTGAGAGTAAGGTCCTATTGCTTGAGGTGCTTTTTTTGTAGATACCAGTTTCATTTTTATCCTTTTTTTTGTTTGAATTATATCAAAATTATCAACTATCTATAATTTTTACGATATTATTTTGATAAATTTTAATAATGGAGTGTAAATGAAACTTATAAAATATGCGGTGCTTAGCCTTGTTGTAATGATATTTAGTGCTTGTGGAGGTGGTGGTGGAAGTTCATCATCAAATAAAACTAACTTTGATGTTATAAGTGACAATTATGATTTTAATTTTAGTGAAAATAGAAGAAATGTAGGTGGAACTATCGAATTTAGGGCAAGTGGTTTTAGTGGTGGTTTTAATTGGGAAGAGATAAAACTTAAAAATATTGAAGTTAAAGTTGGAAATTGTATTATAAAAAAAGTTGAAACCTTTCCATCTAGTTTAACTTTTACAAATTTAAATTCAAGCTTTATGACATTGAATGTTGAATTTGTAGAGAAATGCTTAGAGGATAATTTAATATTTTTAGCTGATATTGAAACTAAAGTTATCGATTTAAATTCTCCTAAAAAATCGACTTATAATAAAGAGAGATTTGCAAAAAATTGTGCGATTGATTATTCACCAATTCCAAAAACAGATGATTATAATTTGGAAATTATCGACCTTTATCCACCACTTGAGAGTGATAGCTTATATAAGTTTTACTATGAAATTACAGATAAAGAGAGTAAAAAATTAATAGATGATAATTTGATAGATTTTATAACTATAATATCTTCAGATGGTTTGATGGCAAAGTTAATTGATGGTACAAATGAAGTTTCAAAACTCACAAAAAACAAAGCTAAAGATTTTGTAAATATTCAAACTTTCAACGGTGAGGGAAATGTTACACTTGAGATGGGAGTTTATTTTAAAAATTATAATAAGCCCTTGTTTTGGTCACAAACAACAGAAATTTTTGGCTCAAGTAATACAAAATTAGAAGTAATGGATTTTTATGCAAATTTAGATAGCAATTCAACTTATACATTTTCTTATGAAGTGCTAGATAGATTAAGCAATAAATTACTTCAAAATGATGAGATAGATTTCATAACAATAACTTCATCTGATGGTTTAGTTGCTAGATTTAGCGATGGAGTTAACAATGTTTCAAAATTAACTTTCAATAAAGCTAAAGATTTTGTAAATATTAAAACTTTTGATAAAGCAGGAAGTTCAACTATCAAAATAGAAGCTCATTTAAAAAATTCGGATAAAGTTTTAAGTTGGAATAATAACTTAAATGTAAAAATAAAAACGATACCAACTTCACAAACAGAAACCAACACAACAACGGCTCCAGATGGAAGTGTGATTGTTGGAAGCAAATATATTAAAACTCTTGAAAATTCAACACTCACAGTTGGAGCTTTGGCGAGTGAATTTAAAAGTGCAATTTATAGAAGTGGCGGATTTATCGAGCATAGCTCAATTAGTAGCTCTTTTAGTGCAGATATTGTATTTATAAAAGCTCAAGGCACTCTCAAAAAAGTGGAAGTTAGCTCATTTAATAATCAATCGCTAACTCTAAATGATGATATAAATTTAACCGATTTAACTGATGGAACTAAAGTTGATGTAAGCTTGTTTAATCAATGCACTTCTAAGTATAATGAAGCTACAAATATTTTATCAATAAACGATGGTTGTTCAACTTCAAGTCTCTATGTAATCGAGTGCAATAGCGAAAAATGTATCTTAAGCACTATAAAATAAAGGAAAATTCTATGAAAAAAGTATATTTAAGTTTAATAGCTTCTTCTTTGTTGTTTTCTGAAACAACTGTGAGTTATGATTTAAAACAAGGTTGGAATTTAAAATCTACTCCTAAAAATGTTAATAGTTCTAATAATGAGTGTAATTATGAAGAGATTTATACTTTTGATAATGAGAAAGGTTGGAATGAAAGCCCAAAATCAATAAAAGCTGGAAGTGGATTTTGGATAAAAGTTAAAAATAACATGAATTGTAAATTAGTAGATTTAAATACAACAATTAAAGAAACCCTAGACATAAAACGAGGTTGGAATTTAATTGGCTTTGATATCGAAAACAGACAAAATGCTTATTACTTTTTCGATTTTGAGGGATTTAGTGAAGCTTTTAAATATAGTAATGGTTGGCAAAGATATAGCAAAAATGAGTTCAGCGATATAGAAAAAAATGAAGGAATTTGGTTATATTCAACTCAAAATAATAAAATACCTTTTGCTTTTTCAAAAGAATATAATGATAAAACAAGAGATTCTAAATTAGAATTTAAAGTTAAATCAACTGAAAAAATAGAGATTAATACTTCGCTAATTTCCAATAAAACTGGCAAAAACCTCATCTTAACAAACCCAACTTATGGCAAACTATCAAGCACAAATGTAAAAGTTGGCGAAAAAATAGAATATACTCCACCCTCAAGATTTATAGGATTACAAGATGAGATTATCGGCTATAAAATCGAGGATAAAGAGAATTTAAGCCCGATTGAAGATAGTGGAAATATCGTTATAAAATTTCCTGAATTTAAAAAATTTGAAGTAGAAATTACCGATTCGCCTTATGAAGATGTGTTTGAAGTTAGAGCTCAAAAAACTTATGATATAAAAATAAAAGCAATCGATAAAGATGGACAAATCATAAAAAATTCAACATTCTTCTTAGATATTCCAAAAGATAAAAAAGATTTTTTTGCGAAAAGTGAAAATATGGTTTATTCAAAAGATGGAGAAGCAAATTTTGTTTATGACTCTTCGCTTAAAGATTATGTTGAAATAATAGGCAGCTATTACGATTCAAAATTTACTTATGGACAAGTTGTAACTAAAGCAGAATTTGATGATGAAGTTGCAAGAATTACAGCTGAAAATGCGAAACTTACGGCTGAAGGTAAAAGTAGTTATTATCTTTTAGATATACCAAAATCGCAAAATTTAGAAATTAAGCTAGAAAACGGCTCATTTAATTTTCAAATTTACACTTACAGCGGCGATAATCAAAAAATCATTAAAAATATCCGTGTTATGACTTATGATGATAAATCAACCATTCAAAAAATCTCTTATCCAACAAGTTTTTCAATCAATCCAAGTGATATTTTATCGCTTGAAAAAGGCAACATAAGACAAAAAGTTATTTTTAGTGCAGTTGATAAATATGGTAATCCTGTTGTAAAAGGTAATCGGATTTACGCAGGAGCTTTTAGCAATAAAAAGCGAGAAGCAAAAATTATAAATGTTGATGCTTATAATCCATATAAAATTACAATTCAAAGTAGTGATAATAAAACAAATTATCAATGTCTAAAAAAGAAAGATGAAAATTGTATCATCAAACCAAATGATTGGTTGATTGTCAAAGATGGAGGTCAAGCTAATTCACAAATTTTTAGTTGGTGGGAAATTGATGATGTTTTAGTTGATAGTGATAGTAATTTGACTGAAACACTTTTATTAAAAGATAAATTCATAGATACTTTCAAAGAGGCTCAATTTGAAAAATATAAAAATAGTGGACTTGATATTAATGAGAGTTGGTGGCAAGATTTAGAAGTTTGGGTAGTTGATAATAAAGTCATAAATGAATGCACAAAAGGTTATTCAGTCGCTTCAGTTGTCGGAAGTGATGGAGTTGTTGAGAGTTTGGGAAATTCATTATATGGCGAGTTTTTTACAACTGAAATGGGAAGTATTAGAGGCACACTTCAATTTGATGAGTGGATGCTTGATAAACCAGTTTATATTTTTGCAACTGCAAGAGGAGTTGATGATAGTGGGCGAGTTTATCGAGTTGGAAATATGATTGAGCATAATTTGTCTATGTCGGGTTTATTTGGTCAAAAAGATATTTTTATAGATGCAACTTATAAAATGAACTCTGAAACAAATATGAGTGTAAATGGATTGTTAAATTTACATCCTCACAAAGGTAGCACTTGGATGAGTGATGAGTTTAGTTATGTGGATTTTATCGATAAAGTTGAGCCTGGATTTGATAAAGATACTTATAGTTTAGATACAAGTACAAAAGAGACTAAACCTGATTATACATATACTTTTTTTAGTGGTATTCCATTGCCAAAAAAAGATATTAAAATTTATGCTGAAAATACAAAAGAAAAAAATCAAACTGTTACAACAGAATGTGATGGTACTTATTCAGTTAATTTTAAAATAGATAATACGAATAATACTTTTGGTGGAGATATATATGAAGAGCGATTTTGTGCAAGTAAGCAAGATTTTTCTCGTGTTTGGTGGTGGGAAGTTGATACAAATAATGCTTGTATTGAAAAAATATCTTACAATCCAAAATTAGGAATTGATATTTTACAAAATAGCTCAATTTATGTTCAATATAAATTAATTAGTGATAGTTCAGTTGGAGCTACATTTTATAGCATAGACCCAAATGTAAATTTAGGTGTTTCGCGATTATCTAATATAAAAGTTAGTTTAACTTTAATATATAAAGATGGAACAGAAAAAAGCGAAACTAATACTTTAACAAATTCAATAGGTTTTGCAATAGTTAATATAGATGATATTTTTACAAATAATTCTCAAGTATTAGCAAAAATTTATACTAAAGATAATAACGGAACTCTTAAATATCAATTAATCACTCAAGGCTTTGAAATTGATGAGAGCTATAAAATACTTTATGATTATGATAGAAATGGAGCTTTTGAAAAAGAGTATTCTTTAGTTTGTGATAAGATAAACAATGATAGAAAAGATTGTTCGGTTGCAATTATCAAAGCTAATGATTTAAGCAACATTCCGCCAAAGTAAAATGATAGGAGTAGAAAATGGAGGCTATAAAATTTGATGAGCATATTGGGATAAATTTATATAGGGCTTTGAGTGAAGAGGGAGTTAGCGAAAAAGATAAAGCAAAAATCATCTCTGAAACGATAGAGAGTATCGTTTTGAGATTTCCAAACCTTAAAAACACTGCTACAAATCGAGAACTTAGCGAAGTTGAATTAAGATTGACTAAAGAGATATCTTTAATTAAAAAAGATACCGAACATATCAATGAAAATATCAAAAAGCTAGATTTAAAAATCGAAGAAACTAAAAAAGAGACAAATCAAAAACTAAAAGAACTTGATTTAAAAATTGAAGAAACTAAAAAAGAAACAAGTCAAAAACTAAAAGAACTTGATTTAAAAATTGAAGAGGTTAAAAAAAGTGTTTTAGAAGTTGATAAAAGATTAACAAAAGAGATTCGTGATGTAGAATTGAAATTAACAAAAGAGATTCGCGATGTAGAGTTAAAACTTTCTAAAGAGATAAAAGATTCAAAATTTGAAATTATAAAGTGGTTTATAGCTTCGCTTATTGCACAAACAGGCTTAATCGTGGCTATAATCAGATTAATTGGCTAGTAAAAGGTAAATAAAAAATGAATAGTTTTGGAATTAAATTTAAGTTTTCAACTTTTGGAGAATCGCACGGAAGAGCGATTGGGTGTTTGGTCGATGGTGTTCCCGCTGGAATTGATATTGATGAGGAATTTATTCAAAAAGAACTTGATAGACGAAAGCCCAATCAAAATGAGTTTAGCACAGCTAGGGCTGAAGATGATAAATTTGAAATTTTAAGTGGGGTATTTGAGGGTAAAAGTACGGGAACTCCAATAACGGGAGTGATTTATAATAAAGACCAAAAAAGTAAAGACTACACTAACGTTAAAGATGTTTTTCGTCCTTCTCACGCTGATTTTACGTATTTTCACAAATATGGAATAAGAGATTATCGAGGCGGAGGCAGAGCTAGTGCAAGAGAGACTGTAAACAGAGTTTTTGCTGGAGCAATTGCGAAGTTAATTTTAAGAGAAGTTGGAATTGAAGTTTTAAGTGGAATTTGTGAAATTGCAGGAATTGAAGCTAAAAACTTTGATTTTAATTATGCAAAAACTAGCCAAATTTATGCACTTGATAAAGATGTAGAAGAGGCTCAAAAAGAGGCAATACTTCGGGCTAAAAATGAACATAATTCGGTTGGTGGAGTAACTTTTATTAAAATAAAAAATTCGCCAATTGGATTAGGTGAGCCGATTTATTATAAGTTGGATAGTTTATTAGCTGAAGCTATGATGAGTATTAATGGAGTTAAAGCTATTGAAATTGGAAATGGGATTAATTCAAGCAAAATCACGGGCTTAGAAAATAATGATGAAATGACTAAAGATGGCTTTTTATCAAATAATGCGGGTGGAATTTTAGGTGGAATTAGCAATGGTGAAGATATAGATTTAAAAGTTTATTTTAAGCCAACCCCTTCTATTTTTAAATCTCAAAAAAGTATAGATATTTATGGTAATGAGTTAAATTGTGAACTAAAAGGTAGACACGACCCTTGCATCGCACCGCGAGGAAGTGTTGTGGCCGAAGCTATGGCTTGTATTGTAATGGCTGATATGTTGCTTTTAAATATGGGGCGAACGATTGAGGGTGTAAAAAAATATTATAATTAAGCTTTTTTCCTAAAATCACTTATTTTTAAAATTGGAACACTATTTGCTTTAAAGTATGCAATAAGTTCAAAAACTAAAAATAAGTGAAAGGAATAAAAGATGGGGTTTAGAATTAATACAAATATTGCTGCAATGAATTCCCATTCAATTGGAATTGGAAATAATCGAAAACTTGATTTATCACTTGAGAAATTAAGTTCAGGTCTTAGAATTAATAAAGCTTCTGATGATGCTTCTGGTATGGCGATTGCTGATAGTTTAAGAAATCAAGCGAATTCACTAGGTCAAGCTATTAGAAATGCAAACGATGCTGTTGGTATTATCCAAACTGCGGATAAAGCGATGGATGAACAAATCAAAATTCTTGATACTGTCAAAGTAAAAGCAACTCAAGCTGCTCAAGATGGTCAAACTGAAACTACAAGAAAAGCACTTCAAGCTGACATTGTGAGATTACTTGAAGAACTTGATACTATCGCTTTTACTACAAGTTTTAATGGTCAAAATTTACTAGCTGGAGCTTGGAATAACAAAGAGTTTCAAATTGGAGCTTATTCAAATGAGACAATAAAAGCGAGTATTGGAGCTACAAATGCGGCTAAAATTGGAGCTACAAGGTTTGAAACTGGAACAAATATTACGGCAGCAAGTGAAGTAACAATTAAATTTTCGGCAGTTGATGGAGTTCACGATATAACATTAGAGAGTGTTGTAATTTCAACTGGAATTAACACTGGAATTGGAGCATTATCTGAAGTTATCAATAAAAATACAAATAATCTTGGTGGTATAAAAGCAAGTTGGAATGTTTTAGAAACTGGTTCAGCTGCCGTTGAAGGTGGAAATATTACAGGACTTACGATTAATGGTGTTGTAGTTGGAGATATTGGAAATATTCAAGCAAATGATAGAGATGGAAGACTTGTAAATGCCGTTAATAATGTAAGGGATTTAACTGGAGTTGAAGCATTTATCGATACTAGAGGTAATTTAAATTTACGAAGTATGGATGGAAGAGGAATTGCTATTAGTGGAACTAGTATATCTTCAGTATTAGGTTTAGGTGCTAGTGCAATAGAAAATTATGGAAGATTAACTCTTACAAAATATGGTGCAAAAGATATAATAGTGGATGTAGCTGATACTACTGTCTCAACAGGTGTTCTTTCTGCTATTGGATTTTTATCAGCAGCTGAAACTGTAATTAATACGGGAAGTATTAGAGGTGGATTTAGTGAAGATGATGCTAGTGCTATGGGTGCATTTGAAAATATTAACACTGAAATATATGGTCAAGAGTTAGGTTCAGGTGTTACTACTATGACCGGTGCTATGAGTGTTATGTCGATTGCTGATAATGCTATTAGATATTTAAATTCTATTAGAAGTGATTTAGGTTCTGTTCAAAATCAATTAATTTCGACTATAAATAACATTACAACAACACAAGTAAATGTAAAAAGTAGCGAATCACAAATTAGAGATGTGGATTTTGCTGAAGAATCAGCTACATTCAATAAACATAATTTACTTGCACAATCTGGAAGTTTTGCGATGAGTCAAGCTAATCAAGTGCAAGAAAATGTTATGAAACTACTCCAATAACATTTGTTATTGGAAATAAAAAAATTTAACTTAAAAAAAAGGAGATAAAATGAGTGAAGTTTATGAAGTTAAATCGCCAATTTTGGGGTTTGAACATATTAAAAAAGTTAAGTTGGAAAAAGTAGATAACTTTTTTGTAACTATTAGAGATGTTGAAAACAATGATTTAGTTTTTACACTAATCAATCCGTTTGTATTAAGGGATTATGAGTTTAACTTGTCTATATCTATGAAAGTATTGTTAGATGTAGGTGAGTTAAGTAACTTAAAAATTTATAATGTTGTTGTGCTTCAACAACCAATTAATGACTCAAAAGTTAATTTTTTAGCACCACTTATTTTTAATGAAGACAATAAAACAATGGGTCAAATAGTTCTTTCTGCACTAGATTATCCAGATTTTAGCTTTGCAGAAGATATTAAAAAATTTGTAGCTTAATATTTTATTCTAAAAACCATCGAGAAGAGATTTTCTTCTCACAACTCCAAAAAGTTAATCAAATTAATTAAAATCTAAGCTTAATTTTATATAATAGCGCTCTTCCTTTCAGACTTATGCAATGGCTTTTTAGAGCAATGCTTCAGGGTGGGAACACAGCAGAGCACTTTAGATAGTTGTGTGCCGTAAGTATCTGGAGGGGAGAACTACAAAACTTCAATCAATCTAGGAAATAACTTGAAACTGACAATCAACGGCGAAACAAAAGAATTTAATGAAAATTTAACGCTACTTCAAATTATTCAAAAACTTCAAATAGAAACAAAAGTAATGGCTATTGCCGTAAATATGGAAGTTGTAAAAAAAGATAATTGGAGTAATTTTATTCCAAAAGATAAAGATAAATTAGAGCTTTTAAACTTTGTAGGTGGAGGATGATTCTCTTGAAAAATAAGGCTATTATATAAAATGAACTTAACAGAAACAATAGAAGATTTAATTACAAAAGAATCTAGTGATTTAGAAATTTCAAAAGCTTTTAAAGAGGCTATTAAAGAATATTTAAATTCTCTTGAACTTATTTTTGAAGAAAATCAAGGTAAAGATTTTTTAGTTAAACATACTAAAGTAATTGATGAGTTTATTACTTTGATTTATAAATATGTGCTTAGAGTAAGTTTTGATAACTATTTACCTATGACAAATTCAATTCCAATTTCACTCGTAGCTTTGGGAAGTTATGCAAGAGAGCAACTTTCGATTTATTCTGATATCGATTTAATGATAGTTTATAAAGAGATAAAAGGTTTTAATACAAAAGAGTTAATAGAAAAAATTCTCTATACTATTTGGGATTCAAATTTAAAATTAGGTCACAGAGTTCACGAAATTGGTGAACTTAGCGAAGTTGCAAATACAGAAATTACAATCAAAACCGCACTTATTGAATCAAGATTTATTTGTGGTTCAAAATTTTTGTGGTTTGAAGTACAAAATTCGCTAAATAAAATTAGAAACTACAATCAAAAAGAGTTTATAACTCAAAAATTAAATGAGTATAGTAATCGTCGAGCAAAATACCCAATTTCAATGGAAAGTTTTATAAAAGAGGGTAATGGAGGTTTACGAGATGTGAACACTCTTTTTTGGATAGCAAATGCAATTTATGGAGTAATATCTCTTAGAGAATTGACTGGAAAAATTTTTGACGAAGAAGAGTACAAAGAGTACAGAGTTGCTGTTGAGTTTTTATTTAGAGTTAGAATTGCTTTGCATTTGGTGACCAAAAAAAAGCAAGATAGATTAATACTTGATTATGTGCTTGATATTTCAAAAACTTTAGGTTTTAAAGATAGTGCCACAATTTCGGCTGAAAGAGCCTTAGTATCTAAAACTTTGCAATCTATTTGGACAATTTCAACTTTGAGTGATATTTTTATAAGAAAAATAACTAAAAAAATCTTTTTTGATAAAAATAATATTTCACTTTTACGAAAAAATCGAATTAAAAAAAATATTTATATTTTAGACAATACTCTTCACACTTCATTTAACCATAAAATCGATAATTTAAACGAAATTTTAAAACTCTTAATTTCACTTCCTGAAAATATAAAATTTGATAGCAGTTTTATAAATCTCTTAAGAAAAGTGAATTTAGAAAAAAAATATATTTCAAAGGAGTTAGTAAAAAAACTCTTTTATAAAGAGAAAACTTATCATATTTTTAAATCTCTTTTTAAAGCAAATTTACTTCATATTTTAATTCCTCAATTTAAAAAAGTTTTATTTTTAGCCCAATTTGACGGTTATCATAAATATGCAGTTGATACTCACTCAATCAAAACTGTATTTTTTTTAGAAAATATTAAAGATGAATTTATAAATGAGCTTTATTTAAAACTCTCAAACGAAAAAAGAGCGATTTTAAAAATTGCGGCACTACTTCACGATGTGGGAAAAGGTAGAAAAAGTGACCACTCAATTATAGGCGAGAAATTATTTAAAGTTTTTAGTAAAAAGTTAAATTTTTCAAATGAATTGATTGAAATTGGTGCTTCTTTAATTAGATACCATACTTTGATGAGTTTTATCGCTTATAATGAAGATATTTATAACGAACGAGTGATTTTATCGTTTATTTCATACTTAAAAGATAAAGAACTTTTGGATATGCTTTATATTTTAACTTATGCCGATATAAACGGGGTTGGAGTTAAAATTTATTCAAATTTTACAGCAAAACTTTTAAAAGAGCTTTATTTAAACTCTCTTGATGCACTGGATAAAGAGGAGTTGATAAAAGTAAGTGTAAAAAGAGTAAAAAAAGAAGAAGCACTCAAAAAATCCGAACATTTTAAAGTTTTAGATAAGAGTTTGCAAAAAAATATTTTAAAAATCGAAGCAAATTTAATTTTTTTAAAATTTAAAGTAGATGAAATAATCGAAGTTTCAAAATGGGCTAATAGTGTTAAAAATTTTGACTCAAAAATTACAAATGAAGATAGTCTAATCATAGAAATATTAAAACACGATGAGTTAAATCTTGGCTATTTACTAGGAAAACTATCATTTTTAGATATTGCACATATGGATATTTTCAAACTTTTTGATAATAAAAAGTATTTTAAAATAGAGTTTTATGAAAATGTTGAAAATTCTCAAATTGAATTTATAAAAGAGATAATCGATAACTCTTTTGATATGCAAAAAAGTATAAAACTCAAAAAACCTACTATTTTAAAAAAAGAGATAGATATGGATTTAAATCACTCAAAAGAAATTTCTAAAATCCAAATAAAAACTAAAAATCAAAGTGGCTTAGTTGCTTATATTGCAAAGGTTTTCGATGATTTTAAGATTGATATTAGAAGTGCAAAAATTGCTACTTTAAATCATAATCGTGTTTCAGACATATTTTTAGTTGAAAAGAGTGAAAATTTGATTAAAAATATAGATGAAGTTTTGAAGTTGATTGTAAGTTGAGGATATTGGGATGTTCCTAAAATATTATGTTTTAACTCAAGATTTAGAACTATTTTTACTTACAATTTATTCTAAAAATGAATTAGAAAATCTAAACGATATTGAATTACAAAATTTGCTAAAAAATGTGAAATTATAGGTTTATTAAAATTAATAAAAGGTTAGAATTTAGTTTCAGTTCCAGCTGATGTAAAATTAATGCAAATGGCAAGTGGTTCAATTCCAGCTTTTGGCACAAGAAACATAAAAGATATTGGAAGTTATGAGAGTATTTGGACTTTTGATAAAGAGAATAATTGGACAAAACCAACAACACTTCAGCCAAAAATTGGCTATTGGATAAAATCACTTGAAAATGAAAAAGAGGTTTATTTTGATGAAGAGAGTTATAAAATAAACTTTAACGATTTATCAAGTGGTTGGTATTTACTCGGAAGTGGCGAAAAAATAACAAATTTACATACAACTTCAGGTGTTGAGATAGTTTGGACTTTTGATAGTTATAGTGGTAAATGGAGTAAAAATCCAACTACAATAAATGCGGGTCAAGGCTTTTGGGTGAAAAAAAACTAAAACATAAATAAATTCTTAATCATAA
>DZAZ01000089.1 GCA_022729755.1 Helicobacter cetorum
CTATGTTTGGAAATTCAGGATACTCATTTGCTTCAAACATTGGTAATTTGAATTTAGATTTTCCTTGTTTTATTACAATCGAATCTTCACTAGCTTCTAAAATTACATTTTCATTTTTTAATCTTTTTATAATTTCAAGTAGTTTTTTACCATTTACTGTTGCAATTCCATTTTCTTCAATGATTAAATTTTTAGTAGTAATTTTTAAACCTATTTCATAATCAGTTGCCTTTAGTGTTAATTCATTCTCTTTAGCTTTTATTAGAATGTGAGAAGTAATTTGACTTACATCTTTTTTTTCTACAAAAGGTTGAAGAGTAGATAACATATTTTCAAACTGATTCTTTTCAATTAGCAGTTTCATTGTTTCCTCTCTCTTTATAATTTAAATAGTAATAGTAGTAGGCTATGTGATTATGTGACAAACTCAAATCTAGCACTCTAAAATATACGATAAAATCGAATTTTTAAAGCACAAAAGTTATTCACTAGATATTCACATCACGTCACATTTTTGTCAACTTTGTCACATGTATTATATCTTGTTTTTACCTAAAAAACAAAAAAATTATCATTTTTACTTATTATTGAGATGAAAAAAGTTCAATATTCACTGTTGAGTCACTTAAATTTAATATTTAATAGTATTACTTAATTGAGTTACTTAATTAAATTATTAAATATTATTAAAATAATAAATAAAAAGTATTATTTTAGTGGAAATTTGTGTTTTTAAACCAATATTAAGAAATAAAAAAATCTTATCCTATGTGAAAAATGTGAATATGTGAATCTAATTTTTTTAATTTATGTGACAAATGTGACAAACTCAATGAAAAATATTTTTTTATGGTATTTTTAATGAGGTGTAAAATTTTGACTTTAAGTGACTCTGAAGTGACTCTGAAGTGACTCTAAAGGTTTGAAAAAGTGAAAAAACGATGAATTTGTCTAATTGCAGATAAAGAAAAATAACTATTTTTTAGTTAAATGTACTTCAGAGTCACTTTAATAAAAAAATTAGTTATTTATTTTTTGCAAGTGAATTTATTTCACAACTCATAGTTAAAGTTTGCATATATGATTTTTTAATTACACCACTATTTAAATCAACTAATTTTAAGAATATAATTAATTGTTTATTTGTGATTGAGTATGAGCCAATTAATGCATAGTTTAAAGTTAAATTTGAATTGAGTAAAGTTTTGAGTTCTCTAGTTAAAACTTTAACTCCATCTTTGCCAATTTTAAAATATTTATTAAGCTCAACTTCTAAAACTTTAAATCTATTTAAATTTACAAGTGAGTCTTTAAATGAACTTGAAAGTATGAAACTAAGCGAATTTCCACCATTTAAAGTATTAATATTGACAAAATCTGTAATTAAAATCAATTCATTTTCTATATTTAAATCTGAAAAAATTTCTTTTACACCTATTTTTGCAATCTCTTTAAAATCGGTTTTAACATTTGGATATTGTTCACCAAAAGGTTCATCATTGCAACTATCATTCAAAATAGCACAGCCACTAAATAAAAAAAATGTTAATAAAATTGATAAAGTTTTCATTTATCTTCCACTATTTTTATAGTTCTAATCTCTTTAGCACTTGGACAATTACTCGTGCCACAATCACTTGTGAGGGCTTTATCATATAAATCTACAACTGCAACAGTTGAAGCTGAAATTACAACTCCGCTAATATTATCAATTAATCTTGCATTGACTAAAACACCGTTTTTATAAGGTGCATAAGTTCCAACTAAAACATACTTATTTTTAACTTTTTCATTTAACTTTGCAACATCTCTAGTTAAAAAAAACTCACCATTTTCATTAAGTGAAACAAACTTTTGACCTCTAAAATCAGCAACAGAAAAACCCTTCTTAGTTGTATAATTAATCAAATTTTCTGAAAAAATTCTTCCAAATTTTGAAGTTTCTTTTAATTTATGTAAATTTACAAAAGAAGTTATAATTATATTGTTTTCCTTTACTTTAGCATCAAGCAAAAGCTCATCAGAAACAAACTTCACAGCTTCAAAAATATCCCTTGTGTGCATCACATTGTGTTTTATTTTTGCACCACACTCATTCATTACACCACATTTAGAAGAACACCCTAAAAAAATAAATAACAAAATACTAAGTAAAACTAAATATCTCATTTTTTCCTCTCTTTTATAAAATTTAAGATTAAAATCATCGCAACCGATAGATTTATCATTACATCGGCAAAATTAAAAATTGCAAATTCAAATCCACAATGCCAATAGATATAATCAACCACACCACTGTGAATAAATCTGTCATAAATATTGCTAGAACCCGCACCAAAAAGCACTCCTAGAGGGAACACATATTTAGAAATTATCTCTTTTTGATAAAAAAGATAACTCACAATTGTAGCAATTAAAGCAATTTGAATATATTTTAAATATTCACCTAAAAACTCAAACATAGAGAAAGCTACACCTTTATTATAAGCAAGTATTAAAGATAAGCATTCACTATACCATCTAAAACCATCAATGAATAAAACTTTAATACTTTGGTCAATGATGAAAATTCCAACGAAAGCACTAAAAAAAATTATCAAATTCACTCGCATAAATCAAAAAACCTTTAAATAAGTTAAAACAATTTTACTATAAAAACCATTGATTGAGTATTAATTATTAATCTGTTAGTATTGCGAAAAAAACTAACCAAGGATATTATTAAATGCCAACATTACGAGTTATTAAAAGAAATGGGCGAGTTGAAATACTTGATATTACTAAAATACATAAATATACTTCATCTGCAACTGTCGGGATTGATGGTGTTAGCCAAAGTGAACTTGAAGTTGATGCTAGAATTCAATTTCGAGACCAAATTACAACAGCTGAAATTCAACAAACTTTAATTCAAACTGCCGTCTCTAAAATTGATGTGGATAAGCCAAATTGGACCTATGTAGCCTCAAGATTATTTTTATATGACCTTTATCATAAAGTTAATCATTATACAGGCTATAAGCATTTAAGAGATTACTTTGAAAAAGCCGAAAAAGAGGGACGAATTGTAAAAGGTTTTAAAGATAAATATGATTTAGATGATTTAAACGATTATATTAAAGCTGAACGAGATTTTCAATTTAACTACTTAGGAATAAAAACCCTTTATGATAGATATTTATTAAAGGATAAAAATAATAATCCTATAGAGTTACCTCAACATATGTTTATGGCTATTTCAATGTTTTTAGCACAAAATGAGGTTAATCCAAATGAGTATGCAAAAAAGTTTTATGATTTACTTTCAAAGTTTGAAGTAATGGTCGCAACTCCAACTTTAAGCAATGCAAGAACTCCAAGACATCAATTAAGTAGTTGTTATGTGGGTTCAACTTCTGATAATATCGAGGGTATTTTTGACAGTTACAAAGAGATGTCACTATTATCAAAATATGGTGGTGGAATTGGTTGGGATTTTTCAAA
This sequence comes from Helicobacter cetorum, assembly GCA_022729755.1. Taxonomy (GTDB): domain Bacteria; phylum Campylobacterota; class Campylobacteria; order Campylobacterales; family BB28; genus BB28. The sequence continues at coordinate 3,484 of DZAZ01000089.1, forward strand.
AGTTCGGAGTTTAGGAAGTGTCATTGATAGCCATAAAAATGCTGGTGGTGGAGTAATTCCGTGGCTTAGAATTACTAATGATATTGCAATTGCAGTTGACCAACTTGGCACAAGACGAGGTGCAATAGCCGTTTATCTTGAAGTTTGGCATAGCGATATCAATGATTTTTTAGACATCAAAAAGAATTCAGGCGAAGAGAGAAGACGAGCTCACGATATTTTTCCAGCTTTATGGATACCTGATTTATTTATGCAAAGAGTTGAAGATGATGGTTTTTGGAGTTTATTTGACCCTTACGATACACCTGATTTAAGCGAAATTCACTCACAAGAGTTTGAGCAAAGATATCTTGAGTATGAAAATAATGAAAATATCACTAAAAATACAATTAAAGCAAAGGATTTATGGAAAAAAATACTTACTAGTTATTTTGAGACGGGTAGTCCATTTTTATGCTTTAAAGATAATGCAAATAGAGTTAATCCAAATTCACATAAGGGAGTAATTAGAAGTTCAAATTTATGTGTCAGTGCAGATACTAGACTTGCAACTTCATTAGGACTTTTAAAAGTTAGTGAATTAGAACAGATAAATAGGGAAATAATAGCCTCTTATGATTACAGAACAAATGGAGATTATAAAAAATTTGGCGTAGGAATGGCACCAGCTATTAAAATGTTTAAAACAAAAGAGAATGCTAAAATATATCAAATTAATACAAAAGATGGTTATAGTATAAAATCGACATCGTGGCACGAATTCTATGTGATAGATAGTGAAAAAAGAGTTATTAAAAAGTCTCTTAATGAAATAAAAAAGAGTGAAAAATTATTAATTCAATCATCTATTGGACAATTTGGAATTGAGGGAAGTTTTGATTTAGGTTTTTTAATTGGTTTAATTGCTGGTGATGGTACTTTTTCCAAAAAAGAAAATGGTTATTCAATTGCACACATAGATTTATATAATGATGATATTAATTTATCTAAAATGGTTTATAAACAGATAGAAAATGTTATAAATACTTACTACTCTTTACTTCCAAAAGCTTATAAAAAAGAGTTTAAAAATACTTTTCCAAAAGAGATTAATCATACAGAAAATAGTACAAAAATGAGATTTTCAAATATTAGATTAGGACGAATTTTAGATGAAGAGTTTGGTTTTAATAAATATACAAAATTAAGAGTTCCAGAAGTTATTTTTAAGGGTACAAAAGAGTGTGTAATAGGTTATCTACAAGCACTTTTTATAGCTGATGCTACAGTTAATAAAATTAAAAGTGATACAGTTTTGACTTTTGCCATACAATTAGCTTCAAAAGAGATTAATCTCTTAAAAGATGTACAGATTTTATTATCAAACTTTGGTATTAGAAGTAAAATATCTAAGATGAGAAATGAGGGAGAAAAACATTTTGAATATATTACTAAAAATGAATTGAGTAGAGAGTATTTATCTAGTGAACTTTATAGATTAAATTTAAATGGTGAAAATGCAATTAATTTTATTAATACAATAGGTTTTATTGGTAAAAAACAGACAAAAGCTTTAAATATTTTAAGAAAAAGAGAAGAGTTAGGTTATAGTGTAAAAGGTAGAAAAAAAGAATATTTTAGTTCTGAAATAACTTCAATAGAGTTTGTGGGTTATGAAGATGTTTATGATACGACCCAACTTTATAATAACTCATTGATATTTAATGGAATTGTTAGTGGTAATTGCACCGAAATTTATCAAAATACAACTCCAAATCACTACAAAGTGAAAGTTGAATTTGAAGATGGAAGTGTTGAATATTTTGAGGAAAATATCGAAGTATTGACAAAAGAGGGAATTTTAAAAAGTGCAAAAAAGATAACTTCACTTGATACGATAAACGATAAAAAAGTTTATTTTGTCGAAAAAATTAAAGAAGATGGCGAAACGGCTGTTTGTAATTTAGCGAGTATAAATTTAAGTAAAATAAATAAAAGAGAAGATATCGAGCGAATTGTACCTATTGCTATTAGAATGCTTGATAATGTGATTGATTTAAACTTTTATCCTACAAGAAAGGCTAAAGAGACTAATTTAAAAACACGAGCTATTGGGCTAGGAGTAATGGGTGAAGCTGAAATGTTAGCCAAAGCCAAAATAAAATGGGGTAGCCAAGAGCATTTACTTACAATTGATGAAATAATGGAAAGTATTAGTTTTAACACCATTAAAACATCAATGGAGTTAGCAAAAGAAAAAGGAGCTTATTCTCAATTTAAAGGTTCAAATTGGAGTAAAGGAGTATTTCCGATTGATTTAGCAACAAAAGAGGCTAAAAAACTTGTGAGAGAAAATTTATTTCAAGAGTATTATGATTGGGATAAATTAAGAAGTGAAGTTCAGATAAATGGAATGAGAAATGGTTATTTAATGGCAATTGCTCCGACAAGTTCTATTTCAATAGTGGCTGGAACTACACAAGCAATTGAACCTGTGTATAAGAGAAAGTGGTTTGAAGAGAATTTAAGCGGATTAATTCCTGTGGTTGTACCTAATTTGAATGCCGAAAATTGGGAGTATTATATCCCAGCTTATGAGCTTAATCAACTTGATTTAGTAAAAGTTGCTGCAATTAGGCAAAAATGGATTGACCAAGGACAAAGCTTAAATATTTTTATTTCACTTGATAAAGCGAGTGCAAAATATTTAAATGATATTTATATGAGTGCCTGGAAGTTAGGGCTTAAAGGAACTTATTACCTTAGAAGTCAATCACCTGAAGTAACTAATGAAGTAATGGATAGAGAGATAGAGTGTGAGGGGTGTCAATAAACATTAGACTTCTTTCAAAACTAAAAAATTTAGATAAAATAAGTGTATGAGTAAATATGAAAAATTAGAATAATTAAATGATGTAAACTTTAAGGGGCTTATAGGTGTAAAAAAAGAAACATTTGATGCAATGTTATTTGAATATAATAAATTTAGAGAGCAAACAGTAAAAGATTTTGGAGTAGGTGGAGCAAAACAAAAACTAATACCAGAAGATAAAATATAATACCAAATCTTCCTAAGATTTAGGTATAATATTATTATGATAAGTAGAAATG
>DZAZ01000029.1 GCA_022729755.1 Helicobacter cetorum
ATAAGGATTTTTGACCAAAAATCTCAGGTGAGAATGTATAAAACAGAGCATTTTGAAATCGAAATTTCCATGAATTTAAAAGATGACTTGAAAAAAATTTTACTAAATTATGGTGAACCTTTTATGGATAGTTCGGCAATTCCAAGTTATTATGTATCTCAAGAAGCAAAAAAATATGTAAGTGTTATTTTAAATGGAGATGGAGCTGATGAGTTTTTTGGAGGTTATAAAAGATATGTGCCGATTGCAAAAAATTTAAATTCACTTATAAAAAATTTTACTTTTTTAAAATCAATTATGCCAACTCCTCATGAAAAAAAATCGCTTTATTCAAATATTTATAGACTTTTTGCGATGGCTGATAAAAGTGGGCTTGATTTTTATTTTTCGGCTACAACTGATATTTTTGAAGATGTGTATAAATTTGGTGAAAATAGAATTTTTAAAGAGATGAGTGAATTTATAAATAAAGTAAATCAAAAAGAGATAAGTGAACTCTCAAAAATGCTCTATTTAGATGCACAATTACTTCTCTTTAGCGATTTACTCGTAAAAATGGATATTGCTACGATGTCAAATTCACTTGAAGCTAGAAGTCCATTTTTATCAAAACACATAATAGAATTTGCACCAACTCTAAGTGATAAATTGAAAATAAACGGTACAAGTACAAAATTTATTTTAAGAGAATTGGCTAAAAAATATTTGCCAAATGAGTTAATAAATCAACCAAAACGAGGCTTTGAAGTTCCTCTTAAAAATTGGATTGAAAATGATTTAGCTGAAATGGTTTTTGATTATTTAAGTGTTAATTCATACTCTCAAAATTTTATAGATAAAGATTTTATAGAAAAATTATTAAATAAAAAAATTGAAGTTTCAGATGAAAAGAGAGCAAAAATGCTTTGGAGTTTATTGTGTTTAGAAATTTGGTATAAAAAAAGGTAATTTTTATTTTAAAATTTATAAAAAAATAATATAATGTTATATTATAAAAATTTATAAAAGGAGTTTTACTTGAATCAAGAAACAATTGCAATTCATTATGGTTACGAAAAAGATGGACAAAAGACAATGGCAGTTCCGATTTATCAAAGTACAGCTTATGATTTTGGAAGTGCTGATTTTGCAGCAGGTAGTTTTGCTTTACAACACGGTACAGATAATGTTTATACAAGAGTTGGAAACCCTACTACGGCTATTTTTGAGAGAAGATTTGCAAAGCTTGAAGGTGGTTCAGCCGCATTGGCACTCTCAAGTGGAATGAGTGCAATATTTTACTCAATCATAAATGTGGCTGATGCTGGAGATAATATCATTAGTACAAGCCAACTTTACGGTGGAACTGTTACACTATTTTCGCACACTTTAAAAAGATTAGGAATTGAAGTTAGATTTTTTGATAAACACAATCCTAGCGAAATTGAGAATTTAATAGATAGTAAAACAAAAGCGATATTTTTTGAAACAATTACAAATCCTAGTATTGATGTGCCTGATTTTGAAACAATCACAAAAATAGCAAATAAACATAATATTATTACGATTGTAGATAATACTGTTGCTACTCCGATTTTATGTAAAGTGTTTGATTTTGGTGTTGATATTTCGGTTCATAGTGCAAGTAAATACACAACTGGTCAAGGTTTAGCAATTGGTGGAGTAATCGTTGAGAGAGAAAATTTAGTAGAAAAAATTAAAAATAATCCTAGATATCCACATTTTAATACTCCTGATAGTAGTTATCACGGACTTGTTTTTGCTGGAGATTTAGTTGGGGCTGTGTTATTCACTTTTAGAACTAGAATGGTACTTTTAAGAGACACAGGAGCCGTTGTAAGTCCATTTAATTCTTGGTTATTTATTCAAGGACTTGAAACTTTAAGTTTAAGAATGCAAAAACACTCAAGCAATGCACTAGCAGTTGCGAAATTTTTAGAAACTCATCCAAAAGTTAAAAAAGTGAATTATGCCTTTTTAGAAAGTAGCAAAAATTATGAAAGAGCCAATAAATATTTAAAGGCTGGAAGTGGATTACTTAGCTTTGAGCTTGGAAGTTTTGAAGAAGCTAAAAAAGTTATTGATAGTGTGAAATTATTTTCAATTGTTGCTAATATTGGCGATTCAAAATCAATTATAAACCATTCAGCTTCAACAACTCACCAACAATTAACAGAAGATGAAAGAAAAGCAGCTGGAATTACAGGCAATTTAATAAGACTTAGTATTGGTATTGAAGATGCTGAGGATTTAATCAATGATTTAAGAGAAGCTTTAAAATAACTCTCTTTTTCTCTTAATTCCTACCAAAAAATCATTAAGTAACTAAAATCTAAGCTAAATTATTTTAATATATTAAAAAATTTAAACTTTTAAGGAATTTAACTTTTATGGCTTCTTTTATTCAAAAACTTTTACCTTTTTTTAGTACGGTTGTAATTTCTGTGATTTTAGATAAAAAAGTATGTAAAGTGTTTGTTAAAATCATTAAAAATTCTAAAGTAACTTTTACGGAAGAGAAGAAATTTGATATTAATGAGGGTGAACTTTCAAGAGATGTTATAAATTATGTAAATTCGTATCAAGATAGTTATAAATATACTTATATAGGAACACTTTTAGGTTCGATAAATCAGGGTGCTATTAGTGGTTGTTCGCGAAATGATTTTAAAAGATTTGGAGTTATGGCTGATGGAGTTAATTCTATTTGTATAGACAACAAATGGGCAACTTATGGCTTTAAAGATGATATTTTATCGATGGAAATTAAATTTAATAAGACAATCGGAGTTGATTTTATCTTTTCTCCCTTTATAGTTTTGTATAATTTTTTTAAAAAAGATTTTTCAAGAGAGGCTAAACTTTATGTGCTTTGTCAAAAGTCTCATATAGCACTTGGTGTTTTTAAAGATGCGAAATTTATCTTTGGTGCATTTTTTTCAATTGGCTCAACCGAAGACACATTTAAAAGCAAAACTGATAGTAAAAAAGCTTCATCTTCTAGCGATAAAACCAAAGCTAAAACAGATGTACATCACGATGAGGAAGAGTTAGATGAGTTAGTCTTCTTTGAAGATGATGAAGATGTTATATCTTTAGATGACCACGATAGTGATAAAAAAAGCGATAAAGATGATGATAAAGAGGACACAGGTTCTTCAATTGAAGAGTTTAACGAAGGAATTGATTTACATAATTATATAAAAAGTGCAATTGAGGAGTTTTATAAAAATGATAAATATGAGACTGAATTCTTAAATGAGATAGTAATTGCTGATAATTGCAATTTAACGAACGATATAATAAAATACATCAAAGATGAATTAATGATAAGTGTCATAATCAAGGACATTAACATCGCAAAAGTTACAGCTGATATTATAGAAAAAGAGGTGGTAGGTTGAGTTATAGTTTTATAAAACCTAGAAAGAAGTATCTATTAGAGGGCGATTCTAAATTTTGGTTGCTATTTATTTTCACATCTATATTTATTATGATTGCTTTCACATTTTTCTTAAAAATGAAAACTTCAGAGTTGGAAGAAATCGCGAATTTGGCACAAAAAAAAGAGCTTGAAGCAAAAGAATCAATTAATAATTTAAATAAAAAAGTAGAATTTATAAATATGCAAAAAGAGAAAGCAAATAGCATCTATTCATCTAATTTACTCTTAAGAGATAGTATTAAAAATTTATTTGATTTAGTTCCTGACCAAATTACACTTGATAAAGTACAAATGAATAAAAAAGAGTTAATAATCAATGGTTCAACCCCATCAAAAGATATATATAATTTTTTACTTTTAGCTCAACTTAAGTCTATTTTTACAAAAAATGAGACTACTTTTTATATGCTACCAAATGGATGGTTTAAATTTGTTTCAGTGAATAAAATTGAAAGTTTTGATGGAGTGATTGAATAGATGAAAAAAATGAGTAAAAGAGATGTTACTTTAATAAAAAATTTAATTTTTTTAATTATTACAATAGCTATATTAGTTTTATTAATACTTTCTTTGGTAATTCCAAATCTTAAAAAGTATAAAATAAATAGTTTAAATTCTCGTCAAAATATGGCAAAGCTTAATATAATTAAAACAGAATATGATAAATCTTTAGTGGAATTTAACAAACTTCAAACAGATAGTAAGCTAATGCTTGAGAGTTTTCAAGCTGTTTTTAGCATTCCTAAATTTTTGAAAGATACTAATCAATTTTTTCAAAATAGTTCAATAAATGAAATTACTCAAGATGATAATAATAATTCATATTTTAAAATGTACGAATTTGAGGCCACAAGTGATATTAAAACACCTGTAACATTTTATAAATTTTTGGAGTATTTATCAAAATATGAAAATATAGTTGAGGTTGATTTCCCGATTACTTTTAATTCAAAAGCCAATTTAATTAGTGCAAAATTTAGATTAAAAGTTCATAATTTAAAGAAGTAAAAAGTAAAAAAAAGATAAATTTTAAATTTTAAACCTCTTCACTTTCATCTTCACTTTCATCTTCACTTATCTCTTCCTCTTTATGACACTTTGCAATAGAGATAACAATATCATCAGTTGCATTTATAATTTTAACTCCACTTGTATTTCTACTTTGTTCGCTAATTGTTTCACTCTCAACTCTAATCATTTTACCTTTAGCTGTCAGGGCCATTAAATCATTTTGAGAGTCGATACTAACTATTCCAACTAATTCGCCTGTTTTAGCATTTAATTTCATTGAAATTGTTCCAGTTCCACCTCGATTTTGAAGTCTAAATTCTCCAGCTAATGTTCTTTTGCCTATTCCATTTTGACTTACAGTTAAGATTTTATCTTCATTATCAACGATGGTAGTAGCACCAATTACAACATCACTGTTTTTAATTCTAATTCCTCTGACACCTTTTGTTGCACGGCCTTGTTCTCGTAAATCTTCAACACTAAATTTAATTCCCATCCCTTTTTTAGTAGCGATAAAAATTTCTTTACAGTGTTCAGTTATTATTTTAGCACTTACAAGCTCGTCATTCTCTTCAAGTACAATTGCTCTAACTCCATTACTTCTAATGTTTGAAAATTCACTTAAATTTGTTCGCTTAACTGTTCCATTTTTTGTAAAGAAAACTAAAGATTTACTACTTGCAAAGTTACTTGTAGCAATTACTGCTTTAATATTTTCATCTTGAGCTAAACTGATTAAATTTACTATCGCTTTTCCTTTTGCAATTCTTCCAGCTTCAGGAATTTTATAAACTTCAAGCCAGTAAAGTTGTCCTCTATCAGTTACAAACATTAATGTATCGTGACTATTTACAGTGAAAAAATCCTCTATAAAATCATCTTCATAAGTAGTAACAGCCGTTTTACCTTTGCCACCTCGATTTTGTTTCTCATATGTTTTACTTGGTACTCTTTTAATATAGCCTCGATGAGTAATTGTTACGACAACCTCTTCTTTTGTAATTAAATCTTTGATTTCAATCTCTTCATAATCATCTTCAAGTTCAGTTCTTCTTTTAGTTGAGAATTTTTCTCTAACTTCGATTAACTCTTCTTTTATAATTAATTTAAGTTCGTTTTCACTTTTTAAAATTTTAGTAAGTTTTTCTATCTCTTTTGAAAGTTCAAGATATTCTGTCTCTATTTTTTCAATTTCAAGTGAAGTTAATCTACTTAATCTCATTTCAAGAATTGCATTTGCTTGGGCTTCACTTAAATTAAATTTAGCACTTAAATTCTCTTTTGCAATATTAGAATTTTCGCTTGCTTTAATAAGAGTTACCACTTCGTCGATATTTTCAAGTGCAACTTTAAGTCCATCTAAAATATGAGCTCTTTTTTTAGCTTTTTCAAGTTCAAAAATCGTTCTTCTAATAATTACAGTTTTTCTGTGTTTGATAAATAAATTTAAGAGTTCCATCAAAGTGAACAGTTTTGGCTCTTTATTTTCAATTGCAATCAGCATAATCCCAAAAGTTACCTGCATATTTGTAGATTTAAAGAGGTGATTTAATATGATTTCGCTCATTGCTTCTCGTTTAAGCTCAATTACAACTCTAATTCCCTCTCTATCACTCTCATCTCTAATTTCGCTAATTCCCTCAATTTGCTTATCTCTAACTAAATATGCAATTTGCTCGATTAATCTAGCTTTATTAACTTGATATGGAAGTTCATCTATGATTACCGCCTCTTTACTTCCCTTGGTTTCTATATGAGTTCTTGCCCTAACTCTAATTCTACCTTTTCCACTTTGATAAGCTTGAATAATTCCACTTTTACCAAAAATTATTCCTGCCGTTGGAAAATCTGGACCTTTGATAAACTCCATTACTTCCATTAAAGTCGTGTTTGGATTATCAATTACAAGCATTAGCGCATCAATTAATTCACTTAAATTATGTGGAGGAATATTTGTAGCCATTCCAACGGCAATTCCACTACTTCCATTTAATAATAAATTTGGCACACGGCTTGGTAAAACTTCAGGCTCTTTTAAACTATCATCATAATTTGGCACAAAATCAACTGTATCTTTTTCAATATCTCTCAAAATTTCTTCAGAAATTGCTGTCATTCTAGCTTCAGTATATCTTTGAGCTGCGGCATTATCACCATCAATTGAGCCAAAGTTTCCTTGACCATCAACTAAAGGTGAGCGCATTGAAAAATCTTGAGCTAATCGTACAAGTGCATCATAAACTGCATTATCGCCGTGAGGATGGTATTTACCGATTACATCCCCGACAATTCTAGCACTCTTTTTATATGGTGAGCGATGAGATAAACTAAGTTCATTCATAGCAAAAAGTATTCTTCGGTGAACTGGTTTTAATCCATCTCTAGCATCAGGTAAAGCTCTACCAATGATTACACTCATAGAGTAATCAAGATAGCTACTTTTTAGTGTTTCTTCAATGTCAATATTTTGAATATCTTCTTCGATTAAATTATTACTCATTTAAAATAACCTTAATTTTTATTTTAATTTTAGCTAAAAGTGACTTAAAACTTTTTATTATTTGTTTTATATACATAAACTAAAATTTCAGCCACTACTTTATATAAATGTTCTGGAATTTCTTGATTAATATCCACGATTTTATACAATTCTCTTGCAAGTGGAGGAGACTCATAAATTTGAATATTATGCTCTCTTGCAATTTCTTTAATTTTAATCGCCACTTTATCGGTTCCTTTTGCAACAACAATCGGTGCTTTATCTCTTTTTTGGTCATACCTAATAGCTACCGCATAGTGAGTTGGATTTGTGACGACGACATCAGCTGTTGGAACTTCTTGCATCATTCTTTTTCTAGCCATTTCCATTTGGATTTGACGAATTTTGCCTTTTATTAACGGATCCCCTTCCATATTTTTATACTCATCTTTTATCTCTTGTTTACTCATTCGTAAATCTTTTGTGTATTGAAGTTTTTTAATTATAAAATCCACAACTCCAAATACAAGCATAACTATGAGCATTACACCTATCAAAACAATGGCTTTTTGATGTAGCCAATCTATTTGGTCAAAGAGTGGAAACATTGCAACCGTTGGAAGTTCTTTGATAAACATTAAAAAAAAGATAAATCCAATCGCAAAAGAGACTAAAACTTTGAAAGTTATTTTTATACCTTCAATCAATTTTTTCATAGAAAAAAGATTTTGCATACCCTTTATTGGGTCAATTTTTTTAATATCAGGAATAAGTGGTTTTGTAGTAAATATAAATCCAAATTGAATTAAATTTCCAATAATTCCAGCAATCATTAAAGGAATTGCTAAAGGAAGTAAAATAATTGCAACTTCAATAAAAATTTTTATAGATAAGTTAAAAAGAATTTCTCTTGTAAATTCTGTGCCATAAAAAGTTGTAATATGGATAAAAAGCTGTGAAATTCTAGCTTTTAAGAAATCAAATAGTGCTAAATAGGTTAAAAATGCTATAAACATTCCAATAAAGCCCGATAAATCTTGGCTTTTAGGAACATTTCCCTCTTTTTGGGCATCTTCTATCTTCTTGGGGGTTGGCTCTTCCGTTTTTTCTTGGTCATCACCTGCAGGCATTTAATTTAATTCCTAAATTTTACTTATCTTATGATTTGCTTATATATTTTGAAATTTGTTCAGATATTCCAAAATCTGGATATTTTGCACCATCAAGTACAACTTGCGCCATTTTGTTATTATCTACATTAAATACAAGTGGGGCTATAAAATTAACAGTTGAATTTTCAATCGGTTTAGCAACGATAATAATATTAAAAACTAAAAAATTTGTATCATCTTTAATATCTAAAAGACTTTTTACATATATTGGTATGCTAAAGTTGTATTCTCGCAATAAAAAAGGGTTAATTAAAGTAAATGAAGGAGTTATATCATCAACATTTTCAAGTCTCATAAATAAATCATCAATTTTAGTTAATTTCATTTTTTTTAAATTTTCAAATCCAAGTATTGGAAACTTAACTTCAAATACCATCTATTTTTCCTTTTATATTCTATTTTGTTGATTTTATCATTAGATTAATAAAAATACAACTATTTTAAAAGTTTTTTATCTCTTAATAACAATTGCTTAGATAAAATAAAAACCCAAATTAAACCTAATAAAAGGTAGTAATAATGAGATTTAAATTTACTTTAGTGCTTATATTTTTTGTTATGTTTATAACAGGATGTTCAAATAAAAATGAAGTCGAATATAATAAACCTGCAATTTATTGGTATCAACAAATTATAAAAGAGGCATCAAGAGGCGATTTAGATAGTGCTGATGAGTACTACACTTCACTTGTAAGTGAACACACAAATTCATTTTTTTTAAAAGAGGCAATGCTTATTTTAGCCCAAGCTCATATCGAAAATGAAGAGTATTTACTTGCAAAGTTTTACTTAGATGAGTATATTAAAAAATATGGTGATAAAGAGAGTATTGAATTAGCAAAATATTTAAAAGTTAAGGCTAGTTTTTTAGCATTTAAATATCCATTTCGTGACCAAGAATTTTTATACGAAACTCTAAAAGAGGCAAAAGAGTTTAAATCTAATTATGAAAATTCAATTTATTTACCTTTTGTTGAAACAATTATCACAAGAGTGAGTTTAGCAATTGATAATTTAAACCGTGAAATTGGGCATTTATACGATAGAATGGATAAACCAAAAGCAAAAGAGTTATATTTTGAAAAGTTAAGCGAGTCTCCATTAAAAGATTTAAAAACACAAGAAGCAGAAGTTGCTTGGTATAGAGAAATTTTTGAATAAAGGTTGTTAATGCAATTAAAAAATTATAGTAATTTTCCAACAAAACTACCAATTGTGGTAGAAGATGATATTTTTTTATATCCTTTTATGATAGCTCCTCTTTTTATAAATGATGAAAAAAACTTACAAGCGATAAATAGTGCATTAGATGATAACTCTTTAGTATTTATTGTCGCTTCTAAAGATGAGTTTGAGGGCAGTAGAGATTTTAATCATATATATAAAGTCGGTGTAATTGGCTCAATTATGAGAAAAGTTTCTTTACCAGATGGTAGAGTTAAAGTGCTTTTTCAAGGTTTGGCTAAAGGTGAAATTTTAAAAAAAGGTAGCGAAAATCCATTAATGGCTGAAATTGGTATTGTAAAAGAGCCTAAATTTGATGAGTTGAAAATTAGTGCAATTATGAGTGTATTAAAAGAGAAAGTTATCAACTTAAGCACAGTTACAAACTATTTTCCACCAGATTTAATTAAAACAATTGATGAAAATTCTGACCCTTATAGAGTTTCAGATTTAGTTGCAAGTTCAATTAGATTGAAAAAAATTCAAGCTTACACACTTTTTAGTGAAAAAGATTTAGAAAAAAAGTTATTAACTTTAATTGATTTTGTGGCTGAAGAGATTGAGGGGTTAAAACTTCAAAAAGATATTAAAACTAAAGTTAATAGTAAAATTGAAAAAGTTAATCGTGAATATTTTTTAAGAGAACAATTAAAGCAGATACAAAAAGAGCTTGGAATTGATGCTCAAAGAGAAGAAGAGATTGAAGAGTACAAAAAAAAGTTAGAAGAACTTAAGCCTCATATGAGCGAAGAAGCTTATAAAGAGGTTGATAAACAATTAAAAAAATTATCGAGAATGCACCCTGAAAATGGGGAAGCGAATATAATTCAAAATTACATTGAAACAGTGCTTGAAATTCCATTTGCAAAACAATCTAAAAAAAAGTTAGATATTAAAGATGTCCAAACTCAATTAAATAAAGACCATTATTCACTCAAAAAACCAAAAGAGCGAGTAGTTGAGTATTTTGCAGTTAAAGAGCTTTTAGCACTTAGAGGTAAAAAAGAGAAAGAAAAAGGCACAATTATCTGTTTTGCAGGACCTCCTGGTGTTGGTAAAACTAGCCTTGCAAACTCAATCGCAACGGCACTGAAAAGAAGTTTAGTGAGAATTGCACTAGGTGGACTTGAAGATGTGAGCGAATTGCGAGGACATAGACGAACTTATATTGGTGCAATGCCTGGGAGAGTAGTGCAGGGATTGATTGAAGCCAAAGAGATGAACCCTGTTATTGTTTTAGATGAAATTGATAAAATTGGAAGAAGTTTTAGAGGTGACCCAACGGCAGTTTTATTGGAAATTCTTGACCCAGAACAAAATACAAACTTTAGAGACCACTATTTAAATTTTCATATAGATTTAAGCAATGCAATTTTTATTGCAACAGCAAATGATGTAAGTTCAATTCCTTCGCCACTACGGGATAGAATGGAATTTATTTTTGTAAGTAGTTACACTCCACAAGAAAAATATGAGATTGCAAAAAAGTATTTATTTCCACAAGAGCTTAAATTTCACGGCTTAAAACCTAGCGAAGTTTCAATTTCACAAATAGCAATGCAAGAGATAATCGAAAAATACACAAGAGAGGCTGGAGTTAGAAATTTAAGACGAAGATTTTCTCAAATTATTAGAAAAGTCGCAAAACAATTACTTGAAAATCCTGAAATCAATAAAATTACAATTGGTGTTAAAAATTTAAAAGAGTATCTTGACAAAAGTGTATTTGAGATAGAAGTAATCGATGGTAAAAATCAAATTGGAGTAGTAAATGGTTTAGCTTGGACAAGTGTTGGTGGAGATGTACTAAAGGTTGAAGCTATAAAAATAAAAGGTAAAGGTAATATGCAAATTACGGGAAGTTTGGGCGAAGTTATGAAAGAATCGGCTAGAATTGCTCATTCAGTTGTCAAAGTTTTAATTGATAGAGAAATTATTAAAATCGATGCAAAATTAATTCCTCAAACTTCAGAAGAAAAAAAAGAAAAAACTAAACCAAAATCTAATGAAATTTATAATAGATTTGATTTACATTTACATGTTCCTGAAGGTGCTACTCCAAAAGATGGACCAAGTGCTGGTATTACCATTTCAACAGCAATTGCCTCAATTTTATCTGAAAAAAAAGTTAGAAATGATATCGCAATGACAGGTGAAGTTACATTAACAGGAAGAGTTTTACCAATTGGTGGATTAAAAGAAAAATTGATAGCAGCACATAAAGCAAAAATCAAAAAAGCACTAATTCCAAAGAAAAATTATGAACGAGATTTAGATGATATTCCAGATGAGGTAAAAGAGAATTTGGAAATTATTCCCGTAGAAACAATAGAAGAGGTTTTAAAAGAGGCTTTAATATGAATTTAACACATTTAGATGAACAAAATAGACCTAAAATGGTTGATGTTGGCGATAAAGATGACACGCTAAGACAAGCAATGGCAAGTGGGATTATCACAATGTCAAAAGAAGCTTATGAGAGTGTAGTTAAAAATAAAATCAAAAAAGGTCCAGTCTTACAAACAGCCGTAATAGCCTCTATTATGGGTGCAAAAAAGACGAGCGAATTAATTCCGATGTGTCATCCTTTGATATTAACTTCAATTAATTGTGATGTGATTGAGTTGCCAAGCGAGTATAGTTTTAAGCTTTTTGTAAGCGTTAAGTTAAAAGGTAAAACTGGAGTTGAAATGGAAGCATTAACAGGTGTTAGTATCGGGCTTTTAACGATTTATGATATGGTTAAAGCAATTGATAAGGCTATGATTATAAAAAATATTCAACTTGAACAAAAAAGTGGTGGTAAAAGTGCTAATTTCACTAGAGAATAAAAAATTAGAGTTAAATTTTCCTTGTAATTGGGAATATAAGCTAATAGTTGAATGTGAAGAAAAATTAAAAGTAGCGGTTTTTGAAATAGTTGATAAAAAGTATGAGTTAAATCACTCAAAAGTTAGTAAAAAAGGTAAATACAAAAGTTTTACCTTAAAACTAATAATCGAGAGTGATGTAGAACGAATTGATATTTTTGAGAAATTAAAAAAACATAGCGATATAAAAATGGTGCTTTAAAGATAACTAAAAAGTTATCTTTATATTTTCCCCGCACTTCCTAAAACTTTCATTCTCTCTACGATTAATTTTCTAACGGCTGCTTTAGCTGGATTAAAGAATTTTCTTAAATCAAATTCACTAGGATTTTCATTTACAACTTTTCTAACTTCTGCCATAAACATAATTCTTAAATCAGTATCAGTATTTACTTTGTTTATTCCACCTTTTACAGCCTCTTCTAAAAAGTTAAATGGAACTCCTTTGCTTCCCTTTAAATCGCCTCCAGTTTTTTCAAATGCTTCTCTTACATACTCTGGAATTGCACTTGCACCGTGAAGAACTAGAGGAATATTACATCTTCTTTTTACCTCTTGAAGTCGTTCAAAATCAAGTTTTGGTTCACCCTTAAATTTAAATGCTCCGTGACTTGTACCGATAGCTGGAGCTAAATAGTCAACTTTCGTATATTTTACAAACTCTTCAGCTTCCTTAGGATTAACTAAAACTGCATCTCTATCAGAAACTACAATATTATCCTCAATTCCCATAAGTCTTCCAAGTTCAGCTTCAACTCCAACATTTACACTATGAGCGATATCAACAACCGCTTTTGTCATGGCCATATTTTCTTCAAAAGAGTGATGACTTGCATCAATCATAACAGAAGTAAAACCAGCTCTAATTACTCTAATGCAACTCTCAACAGTTGTACCGTGGTCAAGATGAAGAGCTACTGGAATATGAGGATATTGTTCACTCAATGTTTTGACCATTTTATACAGCATTTTCGCATCTGCATATTTAACTGCACCTTCACTTGCTTGAATTATAATTGGCGAACTTGCTTCATTTGCTGCTTCAAAAATAGCTTGTATCATCTCTAAGTTATTTACATTAAAAGCCCCAACTGCATAGCCATCTTTATGAGCTTTGATTAAAATGTCATTTGCATTTACTAACATAGCTTTTCCTTTATTTTAAAATATATACAGAGTATATTCTTACATTTTATTGCTTGTGATTTTATAATTATTGCAGATTTATTTCAAAATTTCGAGGATTTTTGATAATTTTAAATAAAAAGGAAAAAGTTGCCTTTTTATTTTTTTATATTATTTTGCTTCAGGTTTATCTTCTGTCTTTACTTCAGGCTTAGCTTCAACTTTTGGTTGAATTTTAATTTCAACTTTTGCTTTTTCTCTTAATTCTTTTGCTTTTGCTTCTGTTGAGTCTTTGAATTTATCCATTTTTAAGAAGTTTTTAACTTGGTCTGCAACTTTTTCATAATCCATATAACCCGCAGCTTTTTTCTCTTCTACAAAAATAATGTGAAAACCAAATTGAGTTTTAACAGGTTTTTCGCTCACACTTCCAGCTTTTTGAGAAAATGCAGCTTCGCTAAATTCAGGAACCATTTGTTTTTTAGTGAAAAACCCTAAATCTCCGCCATTTGCACCACTTGGACCTGTTGATTTAGATTGTGCTAATTCGATAAATTTAGCTTTTTTATCTTTTGCTTCATTAACTTCTTTGATTAAAGCTTTTGCTTCATCTTCAGTTTTTACTAAAATATGTCTAGCTTTAACTGTCTCTTCTTCTTTAAATTTATCTTCTTTATTATCTTTATAGAATTTTTTAGCATCATCATCAGTTATTTTTACTTTTTTGAACTCTTCACCCATCCAAATTTCAAGTGCCAAATCAGCTTTAATTTTTTCTAAAGCATCGATATACTCTTTAGATTTTGTAGTTCCCTCTTTCATTGCATATTCAGCCAAAAGTTTCTTTTCGATAACTTGTTCAATAACTTTTGTTTGTGCTTGAGCTGGAACAACATCTAAAGTAGCTCCACCTGCAAGTGGTTTTAAAAATGCATTAACTTCTTCTTTTGTTACATCTTGACCATTTACAGTTGCTACAACTTCACCTGCAAATAAACTACCTACTAAAATAGTACTTAAAACTCCACTTATTAACAATTTTTTCATTTAAAACTCCTTAAATTTTATTTAAAATTTTTGAAAGATAATTATACATAAAATTTGTTAAGTTAATATTTAAACACTAAAGTTATTTGACAAGTTTAATTTATTTTTTGAAAGCTTCAAATACTAAAGTAATAAAAAAAACACTAGAAGCAATCGCAATTATACTTGCACCTGAACTAATATTAAAAGTGTAAGAAAAAAATAAACCAACTAAAGTAAAAATAAAACCTAAAAATGAAGAAATAATCATCATTTTTGAAAGTGATTTTGAAAATTTTTCAGCAATATAAACAGGAATTGTTAAAAGTGCAATAACTAAAATAAGCCCAACAACTTGGATAGTCATAACGATAGTTTGTGCAATCATAACTAAAAGTAAAGTGTATAAAAATTTTACGGGAACTCCACGAAGAGTTGCAAATTCACTATCATAAGACATTGCTAAGAACTCTTTGTAAAAAAAACTAACTAGCGATAAAATCACGATATTATGAAGTGTCATTATATAAATATCGCTTTTTGGAACACTTAGAATTGAGCCAAATAAATAACTCATTAAATTAACACTATAACCACTTGTTAAATCTATAAAAATTATTCCAATTGCCATTCCTAAAGCCCAAAAAACAGCGATTATAGTGTCACTCCTATTTGATTGTTTTAAAGTTATCAGTGCTATAAAAATAGCTACAAAAGTAGAAAAAATTGTAGCTCCAAGCATTGGCGATATTCCAAAAAATACAGCAATTCCAATTCCACCATAAGCACTGTGAGCAATTCCACCACTAATTAAAACCATTCTATTTATAACAACTAAAGCTCCAATAACTCCACAAGCAATACTTACTAAAAGCCCCGATAAAATCGCATTTTGCATAAAATCAAAACTAAGTGCTTCTAACATTTAAAACTCACTTACAAACTCCATAATTTATAAGTTCAATTGGACATAAATGACCATTTGTAATATTTAATTTATTTTTTAAAGCAGAAATTGAAAGTTTAGGAGATTCGTGAATATAAATTGTTTTATCTACATAAATTATACTTTTTGCATATTCTATAACATTATTTATATCGTGAGTTACTAAAATAATAGTGATAGCTTTATTTAACTCTTTCAAAATTTCAAAAACTTCACCCTGACCTTTTGTATCAATATTTGCCGTTGGTTCATCTAAAAGTAGTATTTTTGGCTCAATCGCTAATGCTCTTGCTATAAAAACTCTTTGTCTTTGTCCACCTGAAATATTGCTAATTAACGCATCTTTAAACTCATACATTCTCACTTTTTTAAGTGAGTTGTAAGCAATCTCTAAATCATTTTTTGAGTATCTTCCAAAACTATTTTTTTTAATTCGTCCCATTAAAACTACATCTAAAACGGAAATTGGAAAATCTTTATTTAAGTTTGTATTTTGAGGTACATATCCCAACAAATAGGCTGTATTTTTAGGCTCTTTATTTAAAATTTTAATTTCACCATTTAAAGGTTTTAAGATACCTAAAAGCAACTTTAAAAGTGTGCTTTTACCTCCCCCATTTGGTCCAATAATACCAATAAAATCATTTTCATTTACACTAAAGCTTACATCTCTTAATGTAAAAAATGTTTCGTACTTAAAATTAACATTAAAAAATTCAATAATTTTCACTTCTTTATTTTATTCACTCAACTTATCAAGCATAGCAATTATAAAATCTGCACTTTTTTTAGAAGAATCTTTTAAAAATGCATCAAAATCAAAACTAGCATCCATATCTGCACTATCACTAATTGAGCGAAGTATAAAAAACGGTACATCTAAGGCATTACACACAACGGCAACACTAGCACCCTCCATTTCTAGGGCATCTGCATTAAACTCATTTTTTATCCAATTTTTGCGATTTTCATTTGCTACAAATTGGTCACCAGTTGCAATAATTCCCTCTTTTAGCTTAATATTTTTCTCTTTTGCTACATTTTTTGCAATGCTAAGTAATACTTTATCAGCCTCTACACATACCGAACCCTCTGGCACATATCCGTGTGGATGACCAAAAGCTGTAATATCAAGGTCGTGCTGACAAAGTTTATCAGCTATAATCAAATCTCCAATATTAAGTTCAGGATTAATTGCCCCTGCAACTCCACTAAAAAGCAACTTTTCACATCCAAATTTTTCTATCATAGTCGCTGCTGTTAAACTTGCAAAAACTTTTCCAATTTTACTATTGGCTATTACTAAATCTAAATTTTTATATTTTGTTTTATAAAATTTATTTTTTGCATACTCAACTTCTTCAACATTACCAAAAAAATTAATCAACGGCTCAATCTCTTCAACCATTGCACCCATTATTGCTATTTTCAATTTTAACCCCTTAAAAAATATTTTTCGCGAGAAAGTAAAAAATTTTCTAACTTAAAAGTTACAATATCTTCTTCAAAGCCATTAGCTTCGCATAAAATTTCACTATTTGGAGAAATAATTTTACTTTTTCCCCAAAAACCTACTCCATCTTCAAATCCAACTCTATTTACAAATATAACATAAGCTCCACTTAATATTGCCAAAGTTTTCAAAAGTGCTTCCCATTTAGTTTCAATTAAAAGTTTATCACTCTTATTAAAATCTCTTGCAGGAGAATTTGCGATGACATAAACAATATCTGGATTTAATTTTACTACTTCATTGATAATTTCAGAACTCCATAAATCTTCACAAATCAAATTTACACCAATGCCAAAATCACTCTCAAAAGCTTCTATTTTATTAGCTTTAAAAAAATATCTCGCTTCTTCAAACATCCCATAATTTGGAAGTAAATTTTTTTTATGAATGTGTAAAATTTTACCTTTGCTAAAATAAATCCCTGCATTATAAACTTTATGTTTTTCTCTTAAAGCTAAACCAATTAAAATATCAACATCAAAACTTGCTTTTTGCAAAACATTTAACTCATAAAGTTCAAAACTATCTTCAAATACTAAATCCATCATTAAATAACCATTTAGTGATAACTCTGGAAAAACAATTATATTTGAGCTATTTTTACATTTTTCTATGATTTGCAAATGTTTTTCGATATTACTTTCACGATTTAATTTTGGAGAAATTTGAGAGAGAGTTAAATTCATTGAATTTGCTCTAGTGCTTTTTCCAAACTTTTAGTATCACTTATATTAATCGTAGGTTTATTGGTTATTCGCTTATTTAAACCTTTCAAAATTGAACCATTTCCAAACTCTATAAACATATCTACTTCATTTTCAATATTTGTAATTGACTGTTTATATAAAACTGGATTTATCAACTGTTTACTTAAAAGTTTTATTGCCTCTTCTTTAGTAGAGTATTTTTTTGCAGTTACATTTGATATCACAGGAGCTATAAAATTCTCTTTTAAAAATTTATTTAAATAAACATCAAGTTGAACTCTTGCACTCTCAAGCAGTGGGCAATGACTTGCTACTGACATATTTAAAAGAACACTTTTTTTAACACCTACTTCTTTAAATTGCTCCTCTAATGAAATTAAATCTTCCTTTATTCCTGCAAGTACAATTTGTCCATCGCTATTATAATTTGCACACCAAACTTGTTTATTGTTTTTTCTTGCACTTTCGCAAATTTTTTCAACAACATCATCTTTCGCACCCACAAGAGCCATCATCCCCGCATTGACATTTTGACAAGCTTGTGCCATAAAAAGCCCTCTTTTATGAGTTAACTCCACTGCATTATCAATATCAAGCACACCACTGGCAATTAAAGCTGAAAATTCACCTAAAGAGTGACCAAGTACATATTTTGGTTTTATATCTGTACTTTTTCTAAAAAGTTTTAGGGCAATTGAGCTAACTAGCAAAATAGCAGGTTGAGTAAATTCTGTTTTATCTAAATCATTATTTTCGCTAAATAAAAGTTTTTCAAAATTAATATGCAATCTATCACTCGCACTTTGAATTAAATCTTTTGCAATTTGAGAATTATCAAAAAAATCTTTTCCCATTCCGATAGATTGGCTACCTTGCCCAGCAAAAATAAAAGCAATATTCATAAATAATCCTTATAAGTAATTATCTTTTTTCTAAGAGTATTTCGATTAATTCCAAGTTTTTCTGAAACTTTTAATTGACTTTTGAATTTATTTAAAGAAGTTTTAATTAGAGGTATTTCATATAAGTGTAAAAATTTTCTATAATCGTCACTACTCCCTATTTTGTTTTCTAAGTAGTGTTCAAGTATTTTGATAATTTCCACCTCTTTTATAGTGTCAAATAAAAATGCTAAAAAAACTGACCTTTTAAGTGAATACGAATTTTTACTCAAGTCTATGTCTAAATTATCTAAATTAATACCTCTTACATCATCTCCAAACACAATTTTAGCTTCATCTAAAAATTTTTTAGCAAGAGGTTTTACATCTTCACTTCTTAAACTTAAAGGTGGGATAAAAATCCTAACACCAAAGAGTTTATCAGCTATTTCATCTCTTAAAATTTCACTACTTGTGGCTACTATTCTAATTTGTTTTTTTTTAATTAACTCTTCAAATTTATAAATATTACCTATTTTATTTATATGTTTAACTACAATATTTGAATTTGGTTCAATTAAATCTAGTTCATTAATATTACTACTACTTATTACTAAAGAGTTTGGCAAAATTGATTTAGCTAAAGTTAGCTTACCAACTCCACACTCACCCTCAATTAAAGCACTAATATTTAAACTTTTTAAAATATTGGCTGATTTTAAGGCCTCTTTTAAAGCCTTTGAATTTGCAATAAAATTAGTGGCATCCACAACCAGTGCCACATCCACATCCATCATTTGATTTTTGAACTTGCCCCGTCATTGTCTCTTCAACAGTTGCATCTCTAATATCTAAAACTTTGACACTAAACATTAAATCCTTTCCAGCTAACGGATGATTATAATCTATCGCAACTTCATTATCATTAAACTCTTTAACAGTTACCATTACAGTTTGACCATCTTCACTTTGACCATATAAAGGCATTCCAATTTGAAGTTCAATTCCACTAAATTGCTCAATAGGAACTCTCATAACAGCTTCATTATTATATTCACCATAAGCATCATTTGCTTTTACTAAAACATCTGATTGTTCATCCATTTTCATACCGAGTAATTTATCTTCCAAACCACTGATAATTTGACCTCTACCAATAATAAAAGTCAACAACTCTTTACCAATATTACTATCCAAAATTTCTTGATTACCAACCTCTCTTACTTCATATTCAATTGAAACTACTTGATTATTTTGTATAAACACGGAATTCCCTTTATTTAAGTTTTTTTAAGTTTTCTTGTGCCGTTTTAGCTTCTTTAGTATCTGCATATCCGCTAATTAAGGCATTGTAAAAATTTTTTGCATTCGGCGCATCTTTAATTTTTTCACAAGATAGTGCTGAATGTAAAAGTAAATTAGGCATAAATGATGACTTATCATAAAGCCCTACACTTTTTTTATAAAAATCTAAAGCTTCAGAATATTTGTTTTGATTATAAGCAATTTCTCCTAAAAAATAGTTACTTGCGGCACTTTTATGATTTCTTTCAATTAAAATACTATATCTAATTTTTGCTTCTTCAAATTTTTTTGTATCAAAAAAGTTTTTTGCATCTGCCATAATTTTATTGCTATCTTCTTTTGACAAATCGATACTTTGTTTATTAGTTTGAGTTGGAGTTAGTGTTTTTGGTTGGGAACTAAGCTCCTTTAATATCTCTTTTTGAAATCTATCAAACTCTTTTTTTAAATGAGCATTTAAATCATCTTTGGGAATATAATTTGAATTAATTGTATTTACAACTTTCGTTATTTTATCAATTGCCTCTGCTAAAGAAGCAAAACTATTATTAATATCAACCGTCATTAAACTAACATCATTTTCAATATTTTCTAATTTATCACTACTACCTGCTGAATTTTTTAATTCCATCATTTGAGATTTAAAATCTATAATTAATTGATTTTGTCCTTCAACTACACTTCTTAAACCTTCGAGTTTTTCTTCTAAGGTTTTTATATTTACATCATTTGTTAAAACTTTTTTATTTAAATCACTAATGGAGTCTTTATTTTTGAGTATATGTTTTTCACTCTCACTTAAACCATAAGGATTAGCAGAATTTAAATCACCCGCCCCAAATACAGATTGTTCTTCAGCTAGAAGACAAGAAGAGAAAAGAAGAGAAAAAGTTAAAATATATTTCTTCATCTATTTGAATTATGGTAATATTTTAAAATCTACTCTTCTGTTTTGAGCATCACAATCTTTTGTTCTTTCTTTACAAACTGGATTACTTTCGCCATAACTAACAAGTGTCATTCTTCCTTCGTTAATACCATTTGATACTAAGAAGTCTTTTACAGTTTTAGCTCTTTTTAATCCAAGTGCATAGTTATACTCATCACTACCCCACTCATCACAATTACCTTCAACTTTTATGTTTAAAGAAGCATTTTCTGAACTTTTGAAAGCAGTAGCATCATCTTCCATTGCTTTTTGCATATCACCTCTAATATTGAATTTATCAAAATCAAAATAGATTGAGCTTACACCCGCAAAATTTGAAGAGTCACCTAAGTTTTCATTAACTAAATCAACCTCTTTAACACCACCATCAATTGCTGTTCCATCAACTGTTGAAGTTGAAGAAGTGCTTTCTAACTCTTTGTAACTTTTATCTTTATCGCCAGCACCTAAATCACCAGCTATTTCAGGGTCTTTTTGAGAACATCCTGCAAGTAAAAGAGCAACTACTGAACCTATAAGTAAGTATTGTTTCATTTTTTTCTCCTAAAATAAAATTAATCGCAAGATTATATCAAAAATATTCTTAAAATTACCAATCAATTGATTGAAGTTTACCGATTTTTAAAGGAAAAAGGTAACTCTTATTGTAATTTAATCTTATAATTCCTAAACCACTTTCACCTCTATAATTTTTAATAAAAAGAATAGACTCTCCATCATCACTAAATTTTGGAAATTGATTTAAACCAATACTTGTAAGCCTTCTAATAAAATCGCTTTTAGTAGAAATAAGATATAAATTAAATGTAGTTGTATCAAATTCACTACTACTCTCTCTTGCACTGTAAACTACATAATCTTTATAAGCGGTTGATGAATTATTATTTTTTCCGTGATAAACTAATTGTTCAACCCCACTAGCTCCAATTTTTTGTGCAAAAATATTTGGATAACCAAGCCTATCTGAAACAAAAGAAATTCTACTCTCATCTTCTAAAAAGTTAGCATTTACATCTATTCCAATATAATCTGTAATTTTTTGCTTTGAGCCTGTTCTTGCATCAAATAGATACACATCAGGTTGACCAGTTGGAGCCATTGTCAAGAGTAATTTACTTCCATCTCTTGAAACATCAGAACAAACAAGCATTCCATCGCTTTCAGTGACTTTTTCTCTTTTGCCTGTGTAAATATTTATTTTAAATAGAGTTGGTATTCTTAAATAACTTGTGTAATAAAACTCTTCTTGATTGCCACTAGCCCATTTAGGAAATACATTAAGTCCACCTTTTACAACAGCTTTTTGATAAGATAGTGTGTAATCAGCAACTACAATTTCACTCTCTTTAGAGTTTACATATCTTGAAAAAACGATTAATTTTTCCATCCAATCAATTGGAGGAGCTTTTAAATACACATTCAAATCAATTGCAATTTTATGTGCAACAAATGGGAATTTTTCATCATTTTGAGATGTGTAACTTTTTTCATAAGCCACTTTATTTGTATTTATATCATAAACTTTAACATCAACTACTAATGTATTAGCCTCATCTGTGTAAGCTTTATATTTTAATAGTAAATCAACACTATTAGCCCTATAATCATCAAATTTAGGTTCAGAATTAAAATCTGATTTCATATAAAAATCTGATTTTTGAACTGTAAAATGTGAAGTAACTTTCATATCGCCCATTAAAATTTTATAAAACTCTTCACTTTTGTGAAAACTATTCACACCACCAGAACCATCTTCAATAGCAATTGTAGCAAGACTAGTGAACTTTTTTACAACTTCAATTGTTGCATCAATTGCAAAAGAAAATGTAGTAAAAATAATTAATAACAAAAACTTTTTCACTCTCTTTACTCCTCAGTTTTAAAATAAACTTCAACCACAGTTTTACTACCCTTTGTGTAAGGTGGAAATTTCATCAATTTCATATCTTCTAAAAACTGTGTTAATTTTTGATTAAAATTTTCATCATTCGATGCTTTTTTAATTTTATAATCAAACTCACCACTACTAGTAACTGTCACTAACACTATTCCAACTTGTGCCGCATCAGAACTTTCAGGTATCCAAGCTTCTGCTAAAATTTTATAAATTTCAGAGTAGTAATCATCTTGTACTTCGCCACCTTTTTTTTCAAAAGATATTGTACTTTTGCTAGTACTACTTTTACTAACTGAAACATTTTGCATTAATTTAGAAACATCTAATTGTGGTTCTGATTTCTTAACACTTTCTATCTCTTTGGATTTAAACCTACTTGCAACTTGCTGTTCTTTAACTGGAATTTCTTTTATAACTTTTTCTTCAGGTTTAGGAACATCAAGTGAAGCAAAAAGCGATTTTACATTTGCACTAGTTGTTGATTTTGCACTGCTAGAAGCCGCTGTTTCAGCATTTGTATTAACTGTAGGCTCATTTTTTGTTATAGGTTTTGGTTCTTCCTTTTTTTCCTCTTTTTTCACTTCTTCTTTTTTAGGCTCCTCTTTCTTAGGTTCCTCTTTTTTCACTTCCTCTTTTTTTATCTCTTTTTTAATATCAGGTTCTTTTGGAAGTGATTCTAAACTTAATTCAACTACTGTCTCTTTAGTCATAGCATAAACTTTTGGCTTTCGCATATTTTCATAAAAATAGAAAACAAAAAGTAATATCAGACTAATATAGATAGTAAGAGCAGATACTATTCCAAAAATTAAATATGGTTGTTTATTAATCATCTGTAATTAATGATACCTTTGAAAATCCAGCCTCTTTTACACTTTTTAAAATAAAAATTACATCATTATATACAAGCTTCATATCTGCTCTTATATAAACTGGTGTCTCTTTATCTAAGCTTTGCGAAAAGAGTACGAAATTATCAGTAAAATTTGAAAAAGTATACTTTTCATCTTTGATTTTAATATTTCTGTCTGAATCTATTCTAATTTCAATTTTTGGAAGTTTATTTATAGATTTACTTTTTGAGCCACTTGGAAGAGTGATGTTTTCTTCATACAAAACAACAGGAGTTGTAACCATTAATATAGCCAAAAGAACAAGCATTACATCAACTAAAGGAGTAATATTTAATTCAGGAGTCTCATCTAAAATGTGATTGTGCATAAATTATTCTGCCTCTTCTTTAGCTTCTTTGTCTTTTGCAACTAAAACATCAAGTTGTGCTTGTAAATATGTAAAAAGTTCGTAAGACTTTCGCTTTAGTGTTAAATGAAATGAATATGCTGGAATAGCTACAAATATACCAGCTGCTGTTGCAACTAAAGCTTCACTAATAACTGGTGCTATAACATTTAATGAAACATTCGTCTCATTTGCAAATTGTGCAAAAGCTTCAAGTATTCCAACAACTGTTCCAAATAAACCTATAAAAGGAGCCGTTGAAGCAATAATAGATAAAACTGTTAACCCAACTGTTGACTCTTTTAATGCAGCATTTTTACAAATTTCCAACATCTCTTTTGAAAAATACCCTCTATTATTTCGATTACATCTATTAAAAATAGAATCATCATCCAATTTACCAGTTTTAAAAAGAGATTTTAATCCATCTTTCTCTCTTGTAATCCAAGCAGATAAATAGAAATACCTATATACAAATATTCCAAAAACTATCATAAAATAGATAGAGAGAAAAATTAATACTGCTATTCCTATAGCACTATTAGTCTCTAAAAATTTCATCATTTAGTTAAACACCATCCACTATAAAGCGCTTTTTGCAATAGATTCTATTTTTGCTTCTACTGCAGCTATCATAATTGAAGAATCAGCAATATCTCTTACAAGTTTTTTAGCTTCATCTATTGCTTTGACCAATTCACTCTCATCTTTACCCTTTATAGCAACAGCACCATCAACTAAAACATCTACACTACTTTCATCAACTTTAGCATAACCCCAATTGATTAAAATAGAATCTCTACTTCCATCGCTCTTT
>DZAZ01000030.1 GCA_022729755.1 Helicobacter cetorum
TAAGCATCAGTTATAAATAAATCTTTACCTGAAAGTTGCTCTTTTACAACATCAAATAATTCTTCAAAAACCTCTTTTGAAATAGGCTTATTAATGTCACCCCAATGAATATTTTTATTTGATGGCTCTTGATATACAAAATATTTATCTCGTGGACTTCTACCTGTAAAAATTCCTGTATCAACCATTGTTGCACCACTTGAAGCAAGTTTTGCTTCACCAGTTTTAACTTCAATATCAATCAATTCACTATAATCAATGTTATAGTGAATTTTACCAATATTTTTTAAATCTAAATTTTCTGTACCATTTGGCATAATTTAACCTTATTTAAAAATTGATAATAATACACCCGCTGCAACTGCTGAACCAATAACACCCGAAACATTAGGGCCCATTGCGTGCATTAATAAAATATTATTTGGATTGTCTTCCATTGCAACTTTACTCGCAACCCTAGCTGACATAGGAACTGCAGAAACTCCAGCAGCACCGATTAAAGGATTAATAGGAGTTTTGCTAAATTTATTCATAATTTTAGCCATTATAACTCCAGCTGCTGTTCCCAGTGAAAAGGCAAGTAAACCTAAAAATAAGATACCTAAAGTTTCAGGAATTAAAAATTTTTCAGCTGCTAATTTTGAACCAACTGCTAATCCTAAGAAAATAGTAACGATATTTATTAGTGCATTTTGAAGAGTATCAGATAATCTTTGAGCTACTCCAACTTCTCTTAAAAAGTTACCAAAGACTAAAGCCCCAATTAACGGAGTTGCATCAGGTAAAATTAAAATAGAAAGAGTTAAAACTGTGATTGGAAACACAATTTTTTCAAGCTTAGAAACTTTTCGTAATTGTGTCATTTTAATAAGTCTCTCTTCTTTTGTTGTGAGAGCTTTCATAATCGGAGGCTGAATTATCGGCACAAGTGCCATATATGAATAAGCAGCCACAGCAATTGCACCTAAAAGCTCAGGTGCTAATCTTGAAGCGATAAAAATTGAAGTAGGACCATCAGCACCACCGATAATACCGATAGCCGAAGCTTGTTGAACCGTAAAATTAAAAATATCAGTATATTGAGTTAGAGCTAAAGCTCCAACAATTGTTCCAAAAATAGCAAATTGTGCTGCTCCTCCTAAAAGTGCCGTTTTAGGATTAGCTATAAGTGGGCCAAAATCGGTCATTGCACCAACACCCATAAAAATTAAAAGTGGAAAAAGCCCATTTGTAATACCCATATTAAATAAAACACCCAAAAATCCATTTGGACCAGCCATATCAGCTATTGGAATGTTAGCTAAAAGTCCACCAAAACCAATAGGAATTAATAAAAGTGGCTCAAAGCCCTTAGCAACGGCTAAATAAAAGAGTAAAAATGATACAAGTATCATAATTATTCTGCCACCAGTTTGGCTAAAGTTACTTATCTCTTTACCACTAGCATCAACTTTACCCTCTTGCGGATGTAAAAAAGCATTAATGCCTGTTGTTTCATAAAAGCTTTCTAATAATTCACCAAAAGTTTTTGGGTGATACTCTGGAACTACTACTTCGTGAGTAGTTAGTTCAACTGCAAAAGAGTTTATTGTAAAAAAAGTAAAAAAGGCTAAAAAAACTACTATTAATTTTTTTTTCACTGCTTATCCCTTTTATTCGATAGTAACGAGTACTTGACCCTCATCTACAACATCATTAGTTTTTACACCAATATGCGCAACAATTCCATCTTGTGGAGCTTTTATATCTATTTCCATTTTCATTGACTCTAAAATTATAATCGTATCATCTTTGTTTATTTTATCACCTGGATTTACTAAAATTTTCCAAACAGTCCCAGGAACTGTCGCTGTTACTTCAAACATTCCTGCTGCTGCTTCTGTGAATGTATCTTGAGGTTTTTCTGTGTGTACTTGAACTGCCTCTTTTACTATTACTTCAGCATTAGCACCTTCAGCTACTTGAACACTAAACTTTTTACCATCTACTACAACTGTGTAATTACCGATACTACTACTCATTTTTTTGTTACCTCCATTGTTTATTTCTTTGATTTCTTTGCTATCTTGTACTTCATTTTTTCTAACCATAATTTTTGCTTCACCTTTGAGGAAAGCTATCCCTTTTTGGTCGCAAGATGCTGCTATAAAAATATTCTCTTCGCTTATTTCAATACCTTCATTTTCTAAAATACTTCTCCAATAAGCGATAGATTTTTTCTCATCTCTATCAGAAATATCAAGTGGATTTTCTCTTGTTGGCTCAAGCTTTAACTCTTCACTTGCTCTAGCAATAATCTCGCTATCAGGTTCAGTTGGAGTTTTTCCAAAATATCCAAGTACCATTCTTCCATAACCAGGAGCAATTTTTTGCCACGGTCCAAACATCACATTATTAAAAGCTTGTTGCCAATAAAATTGGCTAACAGGAGTTACACTTGTACCATAACCTCCTTTTTCTACGACTTCTCTCATTGCTCTAATTACTTCAGGATATTTATGAAGTATTTTGTTATCTCTCATCATTTGAGTATTAGCAGTTAGTGCACCTCCAGGCATTGGTGAAAATGGAATTAAAGGCGAAACTTGAGTAGCTTCAGGAGGCATAAAATAATCTTTTAAGCAATCTATTAAAACTTCTTCATATTTAAGTATTTTTTCAATATCAAGTCCACCCAAATCAAAATCTTCGCCTTTTAGGGCGTGAAGCATTGTTAAAATATCGGGCTGACTTGTTCCACCTGAAACTGGAGCCGCTGCTAAATCAATTCCATCAACACCAGCTTCAAGTGCAGCTAAGTAACAAGCGATAGAGACACCAGCAGTTTCGTGAGTATGAAGTCTTAAGTGGGTATTTTCAGGGAGGAGTTTTCGAGCCATTTTTATAGTTTCATAGACTTTCCGCGGATTGGCGGTTCCACTG
Source organism: Helicobacter cetorum (assembly GCA_022729755.1). Classification (GTDB taxonomy): domain Bacteria; phylum Campylobacterota; class Campylobacteria; order Campylobacterales; family BB28; genus BB28. The sequence goes on from DZAZ01000030.1 coordinate 2,923, forward strand.
GCATCTTTAAAACAGACCGAATCATAAGGAATTCCAGAATCTAAGATATTTCTTAAAGTTTTTTCATAAAATGCTACATCGTGAGCCCCATTACAATTTGGTGGTAAATCCATCATAGTTACCACAACTTCGTGCTTTAAGCCGTATCTTTTGATACACTCTGCACTATAAGCTAAATTATCTACATCATTTAATGCATCAAAATTTCTAATTGTGGTTGTGCCGTGTTTTTTAAACATTTTTGCATGTAAATCTATTAATTCTCTACTTCCAGTATCTAGCATAACAGTGTTAATACCACGAGATAGAGTTTGTAAATTGGCTTCAACTCCGACTATTTGCCTAAATTTATCCATCATTTCAAACGCATTTTCATTTAAATAAAAGAATAAACTTTGAAATCTTGCACCTCCACCAAATTCAAAATGAGTAATACCCGCTTCTTTTGCAGCCTCAAGTGCAGGAAAAAAATCTTGCATTAAAACTCTTCCACCAAATACCGATTGGAAACCATCTCTAAAAGTTGTATCCATTATATCAATAAACTTTTTTGCCATTTTAATTATCCTTTAAGCATTAATGTTTTTGTGATGTTGAATAGCAGCAACTATAGCAGCGATGGTCTTTTTATCATCCTCTTTTTTAGTTGGATTGCTTTTTTTGTTATTTTCTTGAGTATTAGTTGTATTAGTAAAATATTTTGCAATAATCTTACTTTGCAAATTTACAACTAAAATCATTATATATAAAAACAGAAAAACAATTCCCATTCCAAGCATTAAAAATTTTAAACCTTCTAAAACCAAATTAGTTTCCATAAACTTACACCTTCATAAAATTTTTACAAAATAATTACCATAAAACTAAATCGTAATTACATTGAAAAGTATTAAAATTATATCAAAATATTTTATTAATTAAATTTATTTTATATAAATTGCTAAAAAAAAAACCATAAGGAAAATTGTCTATATTTTTTGCATAAAAAGTTATTATATAATCAAAAAAAATGTTAATATTTCGTTTAAATTATTTAAAAGGCTCCATTATGATGAATTTATTTAAAATAATAAAAGAGGATTTTAATGTAGTTTTTGAAAAAGACCCAGCTATTAAATCAAAAATTGAGTTATTTTTTAATTACCCTGGAGTTTGGGCTATTATTAATTATAGAGTTGCAAATTGGTTTTATAAAAAAAATTTTAAAGTTATAGCTAGAATAATTATGGGATTAAATCAAGCACTCACAAATATCGATATTCACCCAGCTTGTAGCATTGGACGACGAGTTTTTATTGACCACGGTTTTGGAGTTGTAGTTGGAGAAACGGCTGAAATCGAAGATGATGTTTTAATTTATCAAGGTGTAACTTTAGGTGGAGTAACACTAGATAAAGGTAAGCGACATCCAACAATCAAAAAAAATGTGGTAATTGGGGCAGGAGCAAAAATTTTGGGCAATATTACAATTGGAGAAAACTCTAAAATAGGGGCTAATTCAGTTGTAGTTAAAAATGTGCCAAATGATTCGACCGCCGTTGGAATTCCTGCAAAAGTGATTAAAAGTGGTAATTGTAAAGTTCCTCTAGGACACAATCGTTTGCCTGATATTGATAAACAAATGTTTGAGTATTTAATCAAAAGAGTGGCAATACTTGAGCATACTTTGGAAGTAAATAACAGCGAAATCACGACAAAAGATAAAGAACTTGAACACACTTACGAAGCTTTTATTAAAGCATTAAAAGATTAGGAAATTTAAATTTGAAAATAAAAGAAGCTATACAAAACTCAAAAATATATTTAGAAAATGTTACAAATAGATGGATTTATGAAGCTCAAATACTACTTTCACATTTACTGCAAAAAGATATAATTTACTTACATTTAAACGATAATTTAAGCTTAGATGAAGATATAAAATTAAAATTTTTTGAACTCTTAAAAAGACGGGCAAATTTTGAACCAATTGAGTATTTGACAAATAGTGTAAATTTTTACTCAAACGAATTTTATATTGACAATAGGGCTTTAATCCCGCGTCCTGAAACTGAACTTTTAATCGATGAAGTATTAAAATTAAATAATATAAACAAAGTTGCTGAAATTGGTGTTGGAAGTGGAATTATTTCTATAATGCTCAAAAAATTAAATCAAAATTTGAAAATAGTTGCAACTGATATTTCAAAAGATGCCTTAGAAGTGGCAAAAATTAATGCAGATAAACATAATGCAAAAATAGAGTTTATTCACTCTAATTTACTTGATTTTGTCAATGAAGAGTTTGATTTAATTGTTTCAAATCCCCCATATATTGCAAAAGATATAAAACTTGAGAAAAATTTAAGTTTTGAACCTCAAAATGCCCTATTTGGGGGAGAAATTGGAGATGAAATTTTAAAAAATATTATAGATTTGGCAATTAAGAAAAAAGTTAAATATTTAGCTTGTGAAATGGGTTATGACCAAAAAGAGAAAATTTTAAATTATATTTCATCAAATAAAGTTACTTTTTACAAAGATTTAGCAGGGTTTAACAGAGGATTTGTGATAAAATTTTAACAAAAAAATTTTAAAGGATAAAAATGAGAAGTGATATAATCAAAAAAGGTTTTGAAAAAACTCCACATAGAAGTTTGCTTCGAGCAACTGGATTGAAAGATGAAGATTTTAATAAGCCTTTTATTGGGGTTGCAAATTCATACATCGACATAATTCCAGGGCATTTTTTCTTGCAAGAATACGGCAAAATAATCAAAGAAGAGATTAGAAAAGCTGGAGGAGTGCCGTTTGAGTTTAATACAATTGGAGTTGATGATGGGATTGCAATGGGACACGATGGAATGCTTTATAGTTTGCCTAGTCGTGAGTTAATCGCTGATAGTATCGAAACTGTAATGAATGCTCATAAACTTGATGCGATGATTTGTGTGCCAAATTGCGATAAAATTGTTCCAGGTATGATTATGGGGGCTTTGAGAGTAAATGTACCAACTGTTTTTATAAGTGGTGGTGCAATGAAAGCGGGGCATTTAAAAGATGGAAGAGCGGTTGATTTAGCAAGTGCATTTGAGGCGGTTGGTAAAAAAGCAAATAATTTAATAAGTGATGCTGAACTTTATGAGATTGAGTGCCAAGCTTGTCCTAGTGGTGGGAGTTGTTCAGGAATGTTTACGGCTAATTCTATGAATACTTTATGTGAAGCAATGGGAATTGCACCAGCAGGAAATGGGACAGTTTTGGCGATGAGTGAAGCAAGAATTGAAATGGTAAGAGCAGCCGCAAGACGGGTTGTTGAGATTGCACTTGATGAAAAATTTAAATTTAGAAATATTTTAAATGCTGATGCAATTCATAATGCTTTTGTCGTGGATATGGCGATGGGTGGAAGTACAAATACAGTCCTTCATATGATGGCGATTGCAAAAGAGGCTGAAGTTGATTTTGACCTTTCAAACATCAATGCGATTGCAAAAAATGTTAGCCACATCGCAAAAATTTCTCCCGCACTTAGCAGTGTGCATATGGAAGATATAAATCGAGCTGGTGGTGTAAATGCAGTTATGGCTGAAATTAATAAAAGAGGTGGAGTACTAAAAACTAATGCACTCACAGTTATGGGCGAAACACTAGAGCAAAAAATCAAAGATGCAAAAATAAGCGATACTAATATTATTCACACAATTGATAATCCTTACTCAAATGTTGGTGGGCTTAAAATTTTATTTGGAAATCTCGCTGAAGAGGGAGCTGTGCTTAAAACTGGAGCAATGAGTGAAGCGATGAAAAAATTTGTTGGAAATGCAGTTTGTTTTAACTCTCAAGATGAAGCAATAGTTGGAATTTTGGGAGCAAAAGTAAAATCTGGCGATGTTGTAGTTATAAGATACGAAGGACCAAAGGGAGGGCCAGGAATGCAAGAGATGTTAAGTCCAACAAGTTTAATTATGGGAATGGGACTTGGAGAAGAAGTTGCACTAATCACCGATGGAAGATTTAGCGGAGCTACAAGAGGGGCTTGTATCGGACACATTTCACCTGAAGCGGCGGAAGGCGGAATTATCGCACTTGTACAAGATGGAGATAAAATCAAAATTGATGTAAATGAGGGGCTTTTAGAATTACTTGTTAGTTTTGAAGAGCTTGAGCATAGACGAGTTCATTTTACAAAACCAAAAACAAAAGAGATAAAATCAAAATGGTTAAAAAGATATAGTTTACTTGTGAGTAATGCGAGTAATGGAGCAGTTTTAAAAACGGAGATTTAATCTCCTTTTAAAGCCTCTTTTGAATTTAATTTATTTTGAAGATAATCGCTAATATTTATTAAACTAAAAGTTATTAAAAATATAAATAAACCAGGGAAAAAGCTAACCCATGGAGCAATGTCAATCACTTCTCTACCTTCGCTTAAAAGTAATCCTAAACTCATTTCAGGTGCCATTACTCCAAGACCTAAAAAGCTAAGTCCACTTTCAGTTAAAATTGCACCACCAACTCCAAAAGTGAAATTTACTAAAAAGATTGGAGCTAAAAGTGGAGCGAAATATTTTAATACTATTTTTATGTGACTAACTTTGGCAATTTTTAAAATTTTTATAAATGGTTTTGTAGAAATTGCAAAAGCTTCACTTCTAATCATTCTAGCGATACTCATCCAACCCGTAATTGAGATTACAAAAATCAACACCGATACCGAAGCATCGATATAACTAACTAATGCTAAAAGTAGAAAAAATGTAGGAAAAGTCAAAAATAAATCAATTATAACTACAAAACTTTTATCAACCACTCCTTTTAAAAATCCAGCCGTAATTCCAACGATTAAACCTATAAAAGAGGCAATTAATGCACTAAGCACTCCAATTATAATTGAAATTTTGCCACCTTCAATTACTCTAGCTAAAACATCACGACCGAGTCTATCGGTTCCAAATAAATACTCAAGCGATGGAGAGAGTAAAAGTGAACTTCTATTTAATTCATAAGGAGAAGCGGTATAGATAAAATTTCCAAAAAAGATAAAAATTAAAACAAAAATAAGTAAGGCAATACTAAAAACTGGTAATTTACTCATACATTTTTACCAGTCTAATTTATCTGCTGTTACATAGTTTTTTATTGGTTCTTTTGAAGCTTGAATTATACTCTCTTGCATACCTTTTATACTTCGCAAATATTCATCATCATTTTTATAAATTGTTTGCTCTAGTATTTCAACTTCATTTTTTGAAAAATGATTTAAAAGCCATAAAAATTTATCGCTTATGTTATCTTCAATTTTCAATGTTATTGTTTGCATTCTTAATTTCCTTAAAATCTTACTGTTTCATTCCAAGTAGAGTTTGCATCATCGCATCAATCGTTGTGACAACTTTTGCATTTGCTTGATAACTTGTTTGAAATTTTAATAAATTTGATAACTCTTCATCAAGCGAAACTTTAGAAATATTGTCAAGTTCAATTTTTATAGTGCTATAAATCGCTTCTTTTGAGTCTTTACTTAAACTTGCACCTTTTGCATCACTTGCTACATCTGTTACTAAAAGTTTATAAAAGCTTGTGAGTGTCTCTTGTGAAGCGAACTCTACACCGTTTCTTTTATAGTAACTAACTTTATCAAATTGAAGTTGAAGCATTGCATTTGCAACTGCATTATCTCCATCAACTGGCGATTGAAAAGCATTAATTTTAAGTGGTTCATTTTTATAATCCGCATCTAATTTTATTTTATCACCACTCTCACCATCAAAAAATTTACTAAGTCCGATTGCTCCCGCAAAATTTGAAGGTACTTCAGTGTCATCTATCACAGAAATTTTATACTCTTTTTCACTTGCTAAAGCACTAGGATTTAATTTAAAATAACCCTCACTAAATTCAGCACTAAAATAATCATTCACATCGTTTGTGTAATCGTTATCGATATTATCATCACTATCAGAGTTTATCGATGTTACGATGGAATTCATAGTAGAAGTGTTACTTAATTCAATCTTTTTAGAAGCAAGTAAATTTCCATCATTATCATAAACTGCAACACTAAAATTTGGTTTTTTACCAATTACCGTGTTTTCTGCTGTATTTATTTTTAAAGTTGTAGTTGATAAAACATCTGTACCTGCTAATGTGAAGTTTTCATAATTTTTTGTAACTGTAAGCAAATCTGTTGCCATTTTATCTTTTGCACTAGCTGCATAAATATTATTTGTACTTTGTGCTAGAGTTTTTGAAAATGAGTTTAAGTTATCTAAATATTTTTGAAGTTTTCCATCATCAGGAAGTGCTGATTTTGTATTAATTTCTCTTCCTCTAAGCTCTAATAAAGCTCCAACTTTTCCACCTCTTATTAAATCGGTGATATTTATAGAACTTCCGCCAGTTTCGTAATTGATATTAAAAAGTTTTGAAGCAATATCTTTATTATCAAGAGTTAATGGCTTAAATTTTTCTCTATTTATAATCGAATGACCGCCAATTGTCATGTTGTATTGCTCAATTGGTTCAGCCAAAGATGTATCTAGTGAAGTATTTAATTTAGCTGGAGTTTTAAAAACAGAAATATTTACAAGTTTACCCATCGCAAGTTCTAATCTATCTCGCTCATCTCGTAAATCGTTTGCATTGTAGCCACCTGCTTCACTCTCTTTTAACTTTTTATTTACTTCAACTATCTTTTCACCAAGTTGATTAAACTCTTTTATAGCTACTTCAACCTCTTTATTAACGGCTTCTTGAAGACCTTTAATTTGATTGTAAGAGTAATTTATATTTTGTGTCATTGTTGAAGTGTATTCGGCTAATGCAATCTTATTTGCACTATCATTTGGATTAATAGAAAAAGCTTGCCAAGCATTAAAATATGTCTCTAAATCATTAAAAATACCACTTCCATCGACATCAGAAAAGTATGAAGAGACTTCATTTAAAAATTTATATTCAGTTTGAGCATATTCAAAATCGCCATCAGCTTTTTTATATCTAGCTGAAATAAATTCATTATGAATTCTTGCTATTTGAGTAACATCAGCACCTTGTCCAATTTCGCCAGAGCTTGTATGTAGCGGTCTAGCTACACTTAATTCAACTCTTTGTCTAGTGTAATACTCATTATTTGCATTTGAAATATTATGACTTGTAGTGTCAACCAAAATTTGAGAAGTTTTTAAACCACTATAAGCAGTGTTTAGAGATGAAAAGACTGACATCTCTAAACCTTTATTTGTAGATATGAACTTGAAGATACAACTTTATTATAACCTTGCATTTCAGTTGGTATAACTTTTTCAAGAAGTGAATTATAAAATTCAGTTACACCTAAAACTAATCTTGCATAGTGTTTATTTAAATCTTTTAAACTTTGAAGTTTAACTTTTAACTCTTCAATCAACCCTTTTACATCAATTGGTAATATCTCTTCAAGTGTTTTAGTCGAATCTTGATTTTCATTTACTATTTTTAAAATTTCTTTATCAACTAAAAATTTTTTATTTTCAAATGAGTTAATCAACTCACCCTTAACTTTTGCTTTTTTAAAAAGACTGTCGTGATTTGCTTGTTTTATATCTTCAATATCGCTTTTTGTTAAAGCTATTAAATTATCGATTTCTTGAATTGCATCTTTTAAATTGTTAGTAAGCATAATTGCTCCTTTTTAACTTATCCCCCAGTTAATAAAGCTTCAGCCACTTTTTTGGCAGTTGATTTTAAATCAATCTTGTAAGTTCCAGCTTCTAATTGGGCTTTTATGCTATCTACTTTAGATAGCTCCTTATTTTCACTAACATCTTCAGCTTTCGCTCTATTTGAATTTTTTAAAACTTGATTATATATTGCTGCATTCCCTGCAAGTACTTTCATTGTCAATCCTTTGTCTATGTTAAACATTCTTTTGAAAGAATATCGTCAATTTACTTTAATTCTTAATAATTTCGTTTTAAAAAGTCAAATAACATTTTGCTAAAGCCAAAGCCACCACTTAAATCTTTACTAAGTGCATCGTTGTACATTGATTTATAAATATCTTCTCCAACACCTTTTGGAATAAGATGATTTTCGCTTTGTAAAGATTTATCAAGCAAAATCTTTATAAACATCGCTTCAAAATTATCAGTTTGTTCTTTCAAAGCTTTGTCATTTTTTGCTTTTACATCTATTTTTTTATCGTTTAAATTCATAAGATTTAAACTATTATCTATATTCATTTTAACTCCTTAGATAACTTCTAACTCAACTTGTATAGCTCCAGCTTTTTTTATAGCTTCAAGTATTGCAATTATCCTTTGAGGATTTGCACCAAGTTTTGCCAAAGCTCTCACCACATTTGCAACTGTTGGCTTTTCGCTATCTATCGAAACAAGCCCATTTGCACCATCTATTCCAAGACCTTCTCTTGCATCAAAAGTGTTTTTAACATCTTCAAGCGAAGGAACTTTTATTGTGATATTTCCATTTGTAATAACAACAGGGTCAATTTCAATTTCACTACCAGCAACAATTGTTCCACTTTTCTCATCAACTATAATTTTATCGTCTAAATTATATTGAACATTGATATTTTGAAGTGTTGCTAAAAATTCTATCATTGTTAAATTTTTAGGCTTTGTAACCTCAACTGTACCACCATCGATTGCTTTTGCAATTTTTTTATCTTTTTCGTTAAAAAAGCTATTTATCGTATTTTGAATGCTAACGGCATTTGTAAAATTTGGCTTTTTTAAACTTAAAACTGAAACATTGCTATTGTAAATATCATTTTTTATCTCTCTCTCAATCAATCCACCAGCAGGAATTGAGCCTGACCTAGATTTAGATTTAATTTGAGAACCTAATGTAATTTGTCCTTGAGCTAAACCATAAATCCTACCATCCACCCCTTTTAATGGTGTCATTAAAAGAGTTCCATCTTCAAGAGACTCCGCTTTTCCAATTGATGAAACTGTTACATCAATTCTATCGCCTTGTTTAGCAAAGGCGGGAAGTTCGGCCGTAACCATAACAGCGGCTATATTTTTAGAGTCTATTTCATCAACCTTAACATTTACACCTTTTAGCATATTTGTTAATGATTGATTTGTAAGTACATTATCGCCATCACCCTTACCTTTTAAGCCAACAACCAAGCCATAGCCAATCAAATGATTACCTCTAACTCCTACAACACTTGTTATATCTTTGATTTTTGCACCAAACATAAAACTATAAAAAAGTGCTAAGATAAAAATCACTCTAACCATTATTTAGCCTTTGGAGTTTTAATTTATTTATGAAATTTAAAAGCAATAAATATTCCAAGTAATTTTTATTGACATTATTTTTATGAGTTAAAATTTATTAATTTTAAAACGATATTAAAGAAAGAAAATAAAAAAAAAGGAAGTTTACAATGTTTAAATTTAGTCTTGCTACATTGGTTTTAATTACTGGCATAAACTTAAGTGCTGAAGATAAACCAAAGCGAACATTTAAAAATGACGGTGTTGAGGTATATAATGTATTACCTGAAAATGCTACAAGTTTTGGAGATGCCTTTAAAAAAGGGATGTTTTATGGAAGAGTTAGAACGAATATGTTTAAGTGGGATTGGGATAAAGAGATAGATGGAAGTCAGCTTAATCATAAAGCTCACGGGGTTGGTGGAAGTTTAATTTATAAAACAGCTCCATTAAACGGTGTAAGTGCAACTTTAGGAGTTTATCACACAAGTAGTCCGATTGATAGCTTAAATATGAATAAAGATGAAGTTAAATATGTAAAAGCTGGAAAAGATACTTTTAGTAGATATGGAGTTTTAACTGACGGAAAATGGGGAATAACTTCTCTAGCACAAGCCTATTTTCAATATAATGTTGCAAAAACTGATATTAAAATTGGTCGTCAAATATATGAAAGTCTTTTGACAAATTCAAACGATACAAAAATGATACCAAACACATTTGAAGGAGTTAGTGTAACTTCAAAAGATTTTGCAAATACAGTTTTAGCAATTGCATATTTTGATAAACAAAAATTAAGAGACCACTCAACTTTTCACGATGTTATTACTTTTGGTGATGGAAAAAATAATTGGAATAATAACGACGATTCTGGAGTTCATCAAGGTTTAAGCTTTAAAAACTTTGTAAGTGCAAACAAAGAAACAAGCCATGATTTGTGGATTTTATCAATGAATAATAAATCTATCTCTAATTTAGTGTTAGATGTAACTTATGGTGCAGTTCCCGATGTTACAAATTATTTAATTGCTGAAGCTAATTATGCTATAAAATTAGCAAATGGTTTTAGCTTAACTCCAGGAATTAGATACTTTTCTCAATTTGATGATGGAGGCGGAAAAGTTGGAGGTGCTAGTTTAAGTGGAAAGTTAGTTAAATGGAAAGATGGCTTAGCAACTTATGAAAATAGAGGTTACAAAAATCCAGATAGTTTAGATACTTCATTAATTGCAGCAAGAATTGTGGCTGAAAAAGGAGAAGGAAAATTTCAGTTAAGTTATTCAAAAGTTGCAGATGAAGCTGATATAGTTGCACCTTGGAGAGCATTTCCAACAGGAGGTTATGGTCGGGCAATGGCACAAACTAACTGGATTGCAAATACTGAAACTTGGGCAATTGAGGGATTTTATGATTTTGGAAAAGCTAAACTTATTCCAGGCTTTAGAGGAATGGTTAGATATGCGATGCAAGATTTTGACGATAAAAAAGCTGATGCACAAGCTGATTCAAATATTATTCATATAGATTTATGGCAAAAATTTAAATCGATTGAGAATTTGGAAGCAAAAGTTAGACTTGGGTTAGTAGATGCAAGTGAAGGTGCTAAAACCGATGTTTCATACAATGAATATAGATTAGAATTTAACTACTTATTTTAATTTTTTTCCTCTTTTCTCCTTTAATTTATTAAATTTCATTATTTGTAAATCCAAAGTTTAGCTATAGGAAAAAAAATAATTTTATCAAAGTGCAGTAACTCTTGATTTTTATTTATTAAAATTATATAATGTTCTTTGTGATTAAATAAGTCAATAAAGGTAAATTTTTGAAAGTAGCAGCTAAAATCAAACTTTTTCCAACTGATGAGCAGTATAGTACTCTTAAAGAGACTATGATAGAGTTTAATAAATGTTGTAATCATATCGCTGAAATAGCTTTTAAAAATGGGATATCTTCTAAATTTGAAATTCAGAAACTTGCCTATGATAATATTAGAAAACAATTTCCACAACTTTCTTCTCAAATGGTTATCAGAGCAATAGCAAAAGTTGTTGAAGCTTACAAAAAAGATAAAACTACTAAACCTCAATTTAAACTAACTGGAGCTGTTGTTTATGACCAGAGAATAATGAGCCTAAAATCTCTTACAACTGTTAGTCTTTGGACTATAAAAGGAAGAGAAATTATTAAAATGCTTATAACTGGTTATCAAAAAGTTCAGCTTGGTAGAGGTGTTGGTCAATCTGATTTGATTTTGGTTGATAATATTTTTTATCTTGTTGTTACAGTTGATGTTCAAGAAAGTCCAACGATTGATACTCAAAACATTATCGGTATTGATATGGGTATTATTAAAACTGCAACTATTTCTAGTGGAGAAGTTTTTGATGGAGCTATAATTGAAAAAGTCAGACAAAAATATGCAACACTTAGAAAAAATCTTCAAAAATGTGGAACTAAATCTTCTAAAAGACATTTGAAAAAAATTGGAGCAAAAGAGAGTAGATTTAGAAAAAATTTGAACCATATAGTTTCTAAGTTTATTGTTGAGAAGGCAAAAGGCACTCAATCTAGTATCGCTATTGAAAATCTCAAAGGCATTAAAGATAAAGTAACGGTTAGAAAATCTCAACGAAATAAACATCATTCTTGGTCTTTTTATCAACTTAAAGAATTTATTTTATATAAAGCCAAAATAACAGGTATTTTGGTTGTTGAAATTAATCCAAAATATACTTCTCAAGAATGCTTTAAATGTGGTCATATTTCTCGCTTCAATCGTAAATCTCAATCTGAATTTAAATGCGAAGTTTGTGGATATTTTGCAAATGCGGATGTAAATGCTTCAAACAATATCGCATTAAGGGGTGCGAAGCAATTAGCTTCTTATGTCATACATCCTAATGTAGCAACAAGCTTGTTAGCTACAAGCCCCCGACTTTAGTCGTGGGGTTTATGACAACTCTTTAATCAAATAAAAATTATAATAAAAAAAAATAAAAAAGGGAGGTTTATGGATAAATTAGCAATTATTGGTTTAGGTTATGTTGGTCTTCCACTTGCAGTTGAATTTGCAAAAAAGTATGAAGTTATCGGCTTTGATATTAATCAAACTCGAATAGATGAACTTTTAAATGGAGTAGATAGAACCTTAGAAGTTGAAAGCGAAGAGTTAAAGAGTGCGAAAAAACTTAGTTTTAGTACAAATTTAAATGATATATTAGAGGCTAATATTTATATTGTGACTGTGCCAACTCCGATTGATGAGTATAAAAAGCCAGATTTAAGACCACTTTTGAGTGCTTCTAAAAGTGTAGGTAAAGTTTTAAAAAAAGGTGATATTGTAATTTATGAATCTACCGTTTATCCTGGATGTAGCGAAGAGGATTGTGTGCCAATTTTAGAGCGTGAGAGTGGATTTAAATTTAATGTTGATTTTTTTGTTGGTTATTCGCCTGAACGGATAAATCCAGGGGATAAAGAGCATAGATTACCTTCAATCAAAAAAGTTACAAGTGGCTCAACTCCTCTTATTGCAAAAAGAGTTGATGAACTTTATAAAAGTATAATTACAGCTGGAACTCATTTAGCTCCTTCAATTAAAGTAGCTGAAGCGGCAAAAGTTATAGAAAACACTCAAAGAGATATCAATATAGCTTTTATAAATGAACTTGCTTTGATTTTTGAAAAGATGAAAATAGATACAAACGATGTATTACAAGCTGCTTCGACTAAATGGAACTTTTTGCCGTTTAAAGCTGGACTTGTTGGAGGACATTGTATTGGGGTTGACCCATATTATTTAACTTACAAGGCTGAATCGCTAGGTTATCATCCTGAAGTGATATTAAGTGGAAGAAGAATAAATGACAATATGGGGATTTTTATTGCTAATTCAATTGTAAAACTTATGATAAAAAAGGGAATAGTAATAGATAATTCGAGAGTTTTGGTACTTGGAATTACTTTTAAAGAGAATTGTCCAGATATTAGAAACTCAAGAGTAATTGATATAATAAAAGAGTTAAGAGAGTTTCATATAAATGTAGATTGCTATGACCCTCAAGCTGATAAAAATGAGGTAAAAGAGGAGTATGATGTTGGGTTAATTGAAAATTTGAATAAAACTTATGATGGAGTTATTTTAGCAGTAGCTCATAAAGAGTTTAAAAATTTAAATTTAGTTTCTCTTAAAAAAGAGAAGTGTGTAGTGTATGATGTGAAGGGATTTTTAAATAAAGATGAGGTCGATTTAAGACTTTAAAGGAAAATAATGGAAAAGTTACAAAATTTTTTAACACTAAAAGATAATTTAGTTTCTAAAAAACAGTTATTATTGCTTATTTTAATAGCTTATGTTTTTTCAATTGCAGTTAGAATGATTTGGGTTTATGAGTTTAAAGATACAGAAGCTTTTTATTGGAATAACCAAATTATGATTAATACAAATGATGGTTATTGGTGGGCTGAGGGTGCAAGAGATATTCTAAAGGGAAGCCACGAAGCAAATGATTACTCTTCGGTTACTTATGCAATATCACAACTTACAGCTGTTATTGTAAAGATATTGCCATTTTTTAGTTTTGAGACAATAATTCTCTATCTACCAGCATTTTTAGGTTCACTCTTAGTTGTACCCATAATTTTAATTGGTCACTCAATTAAACAAAGTCATCTAGGTTTTATTGCAGGTTTGGTTGGAGCAATTGCACATAGTTACTATAATCGTACAATGGTTGGTTATTATGATACTGATATGCTAGTTATAGTTTTACCAACTTTTGTTTTATGGGCGATTATACTAGCTATGACACATAATAAAAATAGATGGCTTTTAGTTACAACTTTCACATCAATAGCATATTTATGGTGGTATGGTGGTGGTCAATCGCTACTTTTGGGTATGTTTTTTATGGTGCTTATTTATACACTGATTTTTGAAAAAAGAAAATTATTTAACTATAAATTATTAACTTTTATGTTGGTTGCAGTTAGTGCTTTATCAATGGAGTTTAAACTAATTTTATCAATTGGTTTATTTTTAATTTATCACTATGAAGAGCATTCAGAATTTTTCAAAAAATTTAATATTACTAGTGAAAGATTAGTATTTGCTATTTTTGGTTTAATGTTTTTATTTGCTTTATTTGAAGGTACACTTTTTCCAGCAATTGCAAAAATAAACGACTATATATTTAGAAGTGCTTTTGCATCTGAAGAGTTAAACTTAACTTACTTTAATGTTGTTCAAACTGTAAGAGAGGCTGGGGGAATACCTTTTAATGTATTTGCTGATAGAATAAGTGGTCATCAGTTAACTTTCATTCTTTCAACAATAGGTTATATTTTACTTGCACTTAGATATAGAGTGATGTTACTTGCACTTCCAATGATTGGACTTGGTTTTATAGCAATGCAAGGTGGACTTAGATTTACAGTTTATGCAGTTCCTATTAATGCTCTTGGAATAGCATTTTTTATATTAATTTTAGCAAAATATATCCAGAGTTTATTTGCAGAAAATATAAAATCGTATGCAAATTATGGATTTTCTGCTTTAGCTACAATTGCGGTTTTATATCCAAATATCGCTCACGTACAAGAGTATAAAGTACCCGTAGTTTTTGATAAAAATGAGGTGGAAGTACTTGATAAATTAAAAAACATAACTCAAAGAGAAGATTATGTAGTTACTTGGTGGGATTATGGTTATCCTATAAGATATTATAGTGATGTCAAAACATTAATTGATGGTGCAAAACACGATGGTTTTCAAAATTATCCAGTAAGTTTTGTTTTATCACATCCAAATGAAGTAGCAGCTGCTAATATGGCGAGGTTGAATGTTGAATATACCGAACTTAGCTTTATCGATGGAAAAGGCGATGATATAAAAAGGCTTTTAAATGAGTATAACTTAAAAAATCCAAATGAGTTAATCGAAGCGATAAGTGATAAAAATTTCACACTTCCAGCAAAAACTAGAGATGTTTATATATATTTACCTCTTAGAATGTTAAATATTTTCCCAACTGTGACACTTTTTAGTAATATTGACTTACTTAGTGGAACAGCCTATCCAGCTCCATTTTTTTATCATACTCAAAGTTTTCAAGATGTTGGAGCTGAAATTAATTTAGGTAGTGGAATTAAAGTTATAAAAGAGGGTGGATTAATTCAAATAGGAAATCAAAAAATACCTTTAAAATCGTTTATTACAGTTGGCTATAATAGCAGTGGGCAATTAGCTAGAAATGTGCAAGAAGTTAATCCAAACTCGCCAATTTCAGTTATTTTTATGCAAAGTTATAATGCCTTTTTAGTGGTTGACCAAAATATGTTAAATTCACTATTTATAAAACTATTTGTTTTAGAAGAGTTTGATAAGGAATTGTTTGAACCAGTTATCTTTAATCCTTTTGTAAAAGTTTATAAATTAAAAAGGTAATTTATGAATTATGAATTAATAAAAAAGTTGCTTTTTAATTTTGAGCCAGAGATGGCTCATTCTATCGCTGAATTTACTCTAAAAAATATCTCAAATTTTCCTTTTATTTTGGATAAATTGCAAAAAGAGTATTTTGTAAATGATGAAATTTTAAAGCAGAATATTTTTGATAGAGAGTTTGCTAATCCACTTGGAATTGCAGCTGGATTTGATAAAAACGGTACAATGATAAAAGCTCTTAATGCTTTAGGATTTGGAAGTGTGGAGGTTGGCACAGTCACACCAAAACCTCAAAGTGGCAATGAAAAACCTAGACTTTTTCGCTATCCTGAATTTAATTCAATCCAAAATGCGATGGGATTTAATAATTTAGGAGCAGATAGTTTAAAAGCTAAAATAGAGAAAGTTTTTTCTTATATCGTACCAATTGGAGTGAATATAGGAAAAAATAAGCTAACACCCGAGCTTGAAGCACTAAAAGATTATGAAATATTAATTAAAACTTTTGAGAGTTTGAGTGATTATTTGGTGATAAATATTTCAAGCCCAAACACTCCGAATTTGAGAGATTTGCAAAATGAAACTTTTTTGAGTGAGCTTTTTTCACTTGCTAAAACTCTTACAAATAAACCAATTTTATTAAAAATTGCTCCTGATATGAGTGAAAATCAAGCGATAAAACTTTGTTCTTTTGCAATTGAAGCTGGTTCTAAAGGTATAATTGCAACAAATACTACGATTGATTATTCACTACTTCCAAATGCTCAAAATTTTGGCGGAATTAGTGGAAAAGTTTTAAAAGAGAAAAGTTTTAATATTTTTAAGGTAGTTGCAAAAGAGTTAATCAATCATCAATCTAAGCCTATTTTAATCTCTGTTGGTGGAATTGATAGTGCAAGTGAAGCTTATAAAAGAATAAAAAACGGTGCAAACTTAATTCAAATTTATTCAAGTTTTATTTTTGGTGGTCCAAAGTTAGTAAAAGAGATAAATGAGGGAATTGCTAAAATGCTTAGAGAAGATGGGTTTAAAAATATTACTGAAGCGATAGGTGTTGATTTATGAAAATTTTAATATTTTTAACAATTTTATTAGGAGTTTTAATGGGAAGCAATCTTCCAAAACACTACTCAAAAACTTTAAAAAATGGTTTAGAAGTTGTAGTTATTCCGATGAAAAACGGAAGTGGAGTAATTACAACTGATATTTTTTACAAAGTTGGAAGTAGAAACGAAATTATGGGAAAAAGCGGTATTGCTCATATGCTTGAGCATTTAAATTTCAAATCGAGCAAAAACTTAAAAGCTGGAGAGTTTGATGAGATTGTAAAGGGTTTTGGTGGAGTTAATAATGCTTCAACGGGCTTTGATTACACTCACTATTTTATCAAATCAAGCTCACAAAATTTAGATAAATCGCTTGAGCTTTTTGCTGAACTTATGCAAAATCTTTCACTCAAAGATAGTGAATTTCAACCTGAACGAGATGTTGTAGCTGAAGAGAGAAGATGGAGAAGTGATAATAATCCAATAGGATATTTATACTTTAATCTTTTTAATAATGCTTTTATCTATCATCCATATCACTGGACACCGATTGGATTTATGGAAGATATTTTAAATTGGAAAATAGAAGATATTAAGGATTTTCACAAAACTTTTTATCAACCCCAAAATGCAATTATAGTAGTAGCTGGAGATATTGATGAGAGTGAAGTTTTTAAAACAGCTAAAAAGCATTTTGAGAAAATTAAAAATAGCTTAGAGATTTCAAAAGTTCATCAAATTGAACCACTTCAAAATGGAGCTAGAAGAGTTGAAGTGATTAAAGAGAGTGAAGTTGAAATGGTTGCAATTGCTTATCATATTCCAGATTTTAAACATAAAGACCAAATTGTCTTTTCAGCGATAAGTGAGCTTTTAAGTAGTGGAAAAAGTTCAAAACTTCAAGAGCGACTTGTGGATAAAAAACGACTTGTAAATCAAATTTATGCTTATAATATGGACTCAATTGACCCAAATTTATTTTTAATTATGGCAGTTTGCAATCCAAATGTAAAAGCCGAAGAGGTTGAAAAAGAAATCTTAGAAGAGTTAGAGTTATTAAAACAAGCTAAAATTGAAGAGGCTGAACTTGATAAAATTAAAATAAATACAAAATCAGATTTTATCTTTTCGATGGAAAACTCAAGTACTCTCGCTGATATGTTTGGAAGTTATTTAGCTAGAGGCGATTTAACACCACTACTAAATTATGAAGAAAACTTAGAAAAGCTCACTATTAAAGATTTAAGCGAGGTTGCAAATAGATACTTCAAACCCCAAAACTCAACTACTATAATTTTAAGAAAAGAGTAAAATTTACTTTTTATTATAAATTTTCTTTTTCTCTTCAAAATTTTTAATGGTTTTAATCACTTTTTTAGTATCAAGCAAAAGTTCTTTTAACTCCTTTGTTTTAATCTCTATTCCTTGAATTTCCTCATCAGCGATATTACTCAATTCACTCTCATCAATATCTAGTATTTCATCTTTTTCAAACATCAAATCATCAATTAAATTCTCAACCTCATCAAGTTTATTAGTAAAATACTCAAGCTTTTCACTATAAGCTTTTCTATGTGATTTATATTCGCTTAAAATATCTTCATTTAATTCCATATTTTTACTCCTTTTTGTTATTTTATAGTTTTTTTACTATTTTTAAATTAATATTTGAATATTTAAATTATAAAAGGAAAATAATGAATTTCCAAGCTTACCCATTTGAAAAATTAAGAAAATTGTTAGAAAATATTACTCCAAATCCAAATTATGAGCCACTTTCACTAATAATTGGTGAGCCTCAATTTGAAACCCCACTTTTTATACAAAATGAATTAAAAGATAAGACACATTTATTAAATAAATATCCAAATAGTACGGGTGAAACAATTCTAAGGAAAGCTATTTTAAAATTTAATAAAACTAGATTTAATTTTGATTTAAAAGATAGTGAAGTTATACCAACTTTTGGCACAAGAGAAGTTTTATTTAATTTCCCTCAATTTTTACTTTTTGATAAAAAAAATCCCAAAATAGCTTTTACAAATCCATTTTATCAAATTTATGAGGGAGCTGCGATTGCAAGTCGAGCTAAAGTAATTTATTTAAATTTAACAAAAGAGAATGGTTTTAAGCCTGATATTAATAATCCTGAACTTAAAGAGTGTGATTTAGTAATTTTGAATTTTCCAAATAATCCAACAAGCTCAACTTTAAGTTTAGATGAACTTTGTGAGTGGATTGAGTTAGCTCAAAAATATAATTTTGTCTTATTAAATGATGAGTGTTATAGTGAAATTTATTTTGATACTCCACCTCCATCACTACTTGAGGCTAGTTTGAAAGTTGGAAATAGTAATTTTAAAAATATGATAGTTGTCAATTCAATCTCAAAAAGAAGTTCAGCTCCATCGCTTAGAAGTGGTTTTATCGCTGGAGATAGCGAAATTTTAAAAGAGTATATGACTTATAGAACTTATATTGGTTGTGCAATGCCTTTGCCACTTCAATATGCCGCATCAGTCGCTTGGAATGATGAAATTCACGTGGAAAAAGCAAGAGAAAAGTACCAAAAAAATTTTGAATTAGCAAAAAAGATTTTAAATGTTGAAATTCCAAAAGCTACTTTTTATATTTGGCTTGAAGTTGAAGATGAGCTTAAATTTACTCAAGAACTATATAAAAATTACAATGTAAAAGTTTTAGCGGGAAGCTTTTTAGGTAGGCAAGAGATGGGTAAAAATTATGTTAGAATTGCACTTGTTGAAAATGAAGAAAAAACTAAAGAAGCATTAAATAGAATTAAAAAATTTATGAATGATTAAGGGTTTAATTTGAATATCCATTTTATTGGAATTGGTGGGATTGGTTTATCTGCACTCGCTAGGTTTTTAAAAGCACAAGGTTTTAGAGTTAGTGGTTCAGATATTGCATCCACTTTGATTACAAAAGCACTTATAAACGAAGGTGTTGATGTAGAAATTACTCATAAAAAGGAGAATATTAAAGATAATTTAAATTTAATAATTTATTCAGCTGTTGTCAAAAAAGATAATGTAGAATTACTTGAAGCTAAAAGAAGAAATATTCAAACTTTAAGTAGAAGTGAAGCACTTAATTTTATTTTAAAAGATAAAAAAGTTTACTCTATTTGTGGAGCTCACGGTAAAAGTACAACGACAGCGATTTTATCTTCAATTATGAGTGAAAGCTCGGCAATAATTGGGGCTGAAAGTAAAGAGTTTAAATCAAATATGAGATATTTTAATAATAATTGTGTAGTTTTTGAAGCTGATGAGAGCGATGGAAGTTTTTTAAATTCCAATCCATATTGCTCAATCGTCACAAATGCTGAACCCGAACATATGGAGTATTATAATTATGATTTGAGAAAATTTTATAGTTTTTATGAAGAGTTTTTAAATAAAGCCACTTTAAAAGTTATAAATGCTGAAGATGAATTTTTAAAAACTTTGCAAATAGAGGCGATAAAACTCTATCCAAGTCAAGATATTACAAATATTTCTTATATTTTAATAAATGATGAGCCTTACACGAAATTTAATTTAAAAGATTTGGGTGAGTTTTGTGTTTGGGGAATAGGTGAGCATATTGCATTAAATGCTTCACTTGCGATACTTTCGGCAATGCAAAGCTTAGAGTTAGAGAAAATTAGGCAAAATATTACTCATTACAAAGGTATCAAAAAGCGATTTGATATTTTAAAAAAAGAGAAAAATTTTATCTTAATTGATGATTATGGGCATCATCCAACCGAAATAAAAGCTACACTAAATTCCGTTAAAGTTTATGCAAAGCTTAAAAAAATTGATAAAATTATCACAATTTGGCAACCACATAAATATAGCCGAACTGTAGATAATTTGCAAAGTTTCATTGAGTGTTTTGAAGGTTCAAGTGAAGTGATAATTCTTCCAGTTTGGGCTGCTGGAGAAGAGCCAAAAGAGATAGATTTTAAAACACTTTTTAATCGCTATTATTTAACTTTTGCTGATAACTTAAAAGTTAATGAAAATAAAGTTTTTTTATTAAAAGATGAAAAAGTTATTAAAGAGTTAAAAAATGGCATAATTATCGGATTTGGTGCGGGGGATATCACATATCAATTGAGAAATTAATAAAAGGATAAGTTTGAAAAGATTGGCAGTTGCTTTTACGGGTCCATCAAATAGCGGGAAAACTACTTTAATTGTGAAAGTTGCAAATATTTTAATCAAAAAAGAGTATAAAGTTGTAATTATTAAAAATGACCCAAAAGATAAAGCAAAGTTTGATATAGAGGGTAAAGATAGTTATAAGTTTTTTCAAACTGGAGCTGATGTTGTGGTTACTTCGCCAACAAGAACTACTCTGTTTTCACAACAATCTAAAAGTTTAAGTGATATTATCGATATGGTAGGGGATTTTGATTTTTTATTAGTTGAGGGGCTTAAAACTTTACCACTTCCAAGGATTGCTATTTTTAGAGGTGAATTTAAGAGTGAATATTTTGATTTTTCAAATGCCCTAGCAGTTGATAATAGTATCGATAAAGATAAAATTCCAACGAGTTTAAAAATTTTAGATTTAAATAATCCAGAAGAAGTGGTAAAATGGATTATTGAAAATGCAAAGGAAGTATAATGGAGAGTATTTTTGAAGCGATAAGAAAAAGTGTAATAAGAATTGAAAAAGAGATAAAAAGTAGTGATGGTAGTTTTAGTAAAAATTTAAATTCAACGGGTGATACTCAACTTAAACTTGATGTGATAAGTGATGAAATAATCGAGCAAGAGTTGAAAAAAGTGGATACTATCAAAGTAATAATAAGTGAAGAGAAAGAAAATAGTATTTTAATCAATCAAAATGCAAAATATTTAGTTGGATATGACCCACTTGATGGGAGTAGCTTAGTTGATGTAAATCAAAGTGTTGGAAGT
>DZAZ01000003.1 GCA_022729755.1 Helicobacter cetorum
GGAATTATGTTTTTAAGTTTTGTTGCTTTTGCAATTTATCGCTTTATAAAAGCTTCAACTGTAATTATTCAAAGTGAAGTTAAAAATTATTATTTATTGATGATAATTGGCTTTTTTGTGGGTTTATTTGGAATTTCAATTGGAGTTGGAGGTTCACTTATTTTAACTCCAATACTGGTAGGTTATTTTTTTTATGATGTTAAAAAAGCAAGTTCATTAGGACTTTTTTCAGTTGTATTCTCTTCAATTTCAGGTTTTATTTCACTTTCGTTTTATGGACATATTGATTATGAAAAAGGGCTTATTATCGGAATTTTTTCATTAATTGGTGTCTATTTTGGAATAAAAGCAAAAAATATAATCACTATAAAAAATTACAAAAACTTCTTAATAATTTTATATATTTTAATTTTTATTTTAACAAGTTATAAAATATTTTAATTTTTATTTTGGATTTGTGCCAATGCTCTTAATTCTCTATTTTTTTCTTGTAAAACTGAATTTAATTCATCAATTCTCTTTTGAAATATAAATTCTCTCTGTTTTGCACTCTCAAAAAGTTTAGCTTTACTTAAGATAATCTCCTTATCTCGCCTTCTTTTTTCAAGTTCACTTTGAGTAATATCATATCTTATACTTATAAATTCATCAATTTTATCTTTTGAATTTAAAATGGGTGTAATAGTTGTATCAGTATAATAAACCTCTCCATCTTTAGCACGGTTTTTAATTACACCTCGCCAAATTTTTTTAGCTAAAATTGTTTCCCATAAATTTTTAAAAAATTCAGCTTTAATATCAGGTGAACGAAGAATATTGTGAGATTTACCTATTAATTCATCTTTTGAGTATTTAGAAATTTTACAAAATTCATCATTTACATAAGTAATAATCCCTTTTATATTGGTTTTTGAAACAATTGCACTTGCATCAATTGCTAATTTATATTCGTGTAAAAGTTGGGTTTGATTTTTTAAAGTTTCACTTTGCAAACTTAATTTTTTTCTTAAATTTATATTTTCAGCAAACTTTTTTAAAGTGTTCTCAAGTGTAATCAAATCTATTGGTTTTGTGATATATTTATCAACTCCTATCTCTATTGCTTCAACCATTATTTCAAAATCTGTGTGTGCAGTTGTAAAAATTATCGGTATCTCTTTATCTATCTCTTTAATCTCTCTTGCTAAATCTAAACCATTCATTTTTGGCATTCTTATATCACTAAGCACAATATCTGGAGTGTGAATTTTAAAAATTTCTATTGCTTCTTCGCCATCTTTTGCGATGTAAACCTCTTTTACTTTTCGTTTTAAAAACTTCTCTATTGAATTTCTAATTATCTCTTCATCTTCAACATAAATTAAACTTATATCTATCTCTTTTTTCATTAATCAACTTATTTTTATTATTTTTTTTTATATTATAGTTTCTTTTCTCATAGAAAAAAATAAAAAATTTTTTTGAATAATAAATTTGTTATAATTCACACTATTTAAGACAAAAAAGGAAAGAGTGATGAAAATTGATATTATAAAAAATACTAGCGAGAATATTCTTAATGTTGAGGGGATTATAAAAAGTAGTGAAAATACACAAAGTTTTATAAATGCAATTGATTCGACACTTAGAGATAATAAAAATTTAACTATAAATATTAAAGATTCGTTTTCAGTTACCTCAACTGTAATTGGTTTTTTGCTTCAAAAAGTAAATGTAGATAAGATAAATTTAACTATTAATGTTGGAAATGATAGATTATATGAACTTTTTGATATGCTTGAACTCATAAGTATTTTAAATATTAAAAAGAGTATTTAAATGGATTGCAATTACTTTTATTCGGATAATTTTTTTTTAGAAAGTTTTGACTCAGGTGAGAGAAATACATCAATTTTAAATATTGCAAATGAAAAGAGTATTTTATTTGTGCTTTCGCTTGATTATACGATATTACAATTTATCTCTGATTTAAATTTAAATTTAGAGTTTTTGCAAATTTTAAAAGAGATAAAAAATCATTTTCAAGAGATAGAAAAACCACTTTTTATCGCAAAAATAGATTATTTAAAAAAAAAATTAAGTTATATTAATTTCAATTCAAACTTTTTATTTATAAAAAAAGTAAATGAAAAATTAAAATTAATAGAAAATTCTAACAATTTTTTGAATATTACAACTATTTTTTTAGATGAACTTGAATTACTTTATATTTTAAATAATGAAGCTTGTGCGAAATATTTTGAGCAAAATTGCGAAAATTTATTTTTTGTAAAAGATATTATAAAAAATTTTTACACTAAAAAAGAGAATGTAAACTTTTCGTTTATATTTTTAAATGCACTTTTGCCAAAAACTTCAAATACAACTTATCACTACTCAATCAAAGCTAAAAAAGAGAATATTCATAAATTAGAAGATGAAATTGAAGAAGTACTAAATTCACAATTTAGTAATATTGAAAAAGTAAGCGATGCAGTTACTATTTTAAATGAGTTGCTTTTAAACTCATACGAACACGGTGCTTTAAAAATCGATAGTGAAAAAAAACAAAAATTAATTGAAGAGTATATGTTTGAAGATTATACAAATGAGTTGGAAGAGAATTTAAATGAAGAGTTAGAAGTGGAATTATCGCTTTATGATAATTTTATTTTAAAAGTTTCAATTAAAGATAACGGAAATGGATTTGATTACTCAAAACTTCATAATACTAATCATAATGAGTATCGAGGTAGGGGACTTTTAATATCAAAAAAATTAAGTGAAGCTCTATTTTTTAGCGAAAATGGCAAGGTAAGTACTTTTTTTGTTAGATTAGCTAAAATCATCGAAGATATCGACATAAATGACCCTTATTTTTACACAAAAAAGATGAGTATTTTATATGTTGAAGATGATAAACTTATTAGAGAAGTTTTTAGCCGAATTTTAAAAAAGTATACTCAAACTCTATTTGTAGCAGAGAATGGGCTTAATGGATTGAATATTTATGAACAATTTGAACCTGATATTATTATTACTGATATTGAAATGCCTATAATGAATGGCTTAGAGATGAGTGCAAAAATCAGAGAAAGTGATAACGATATCCCAATAATATTAACAACTGCTTATAATGATGAAAAAATATTTTTAGAAGCGATTGATATTGGAGTTGATAAATTTTTGATTAAACCAATTGAAATGCCCAAATTACAAAAAAGTGTTTTTAAAATTGCTAAAGATGTTTATTTAAAAAATGAAGCGAAAAAACGATTTGCGATTGAAAAGCGATTAAAAGCAAAAGAGTTGCGGGAACTTCAAATTAAAAATAAATATATAACTCTAGCCCAACAAGCTGCATTTGAAAAAGAGAAATTAATTATAAAAGATGATAGCAAAGAGTTAAATATTGAGTGCAAAATTTATTATAAACCACTTGAAATTTTAAGTGGAGATATTTATGGAGTTTGTAAAATCAATGATAAATGCACACTTTTTTATATAATCGATAGTATGGGAAAAGGTTTAAGTGCGGCTGTAACTGCAACACTTTCAGCTGCTTTTATAAATCGAGCTATTGTAATTTCAACTGGAAAAAATAGTTTTGCTTTGGATAAATTAATTTATGATTATAGTGAATATATTAAAAGTTATCTACTAGAGTATGAGTCTGTTTCACTTAGTTTTATTTTATTAAACGAATTAGACTATAATATAAAACATACTACTTTTGGAATGTATCCAATTTTAATTAAAGATATTGAAAGTGCAAAATTGGTTAAAATTAAATCAAACAACCCCCCACTTACAAAACATTTAGATGTGTATAATATTGAAAAGGTTACACTTCCAAAAAGTTTTAGCCTAATGTTTTATTCAGATGGAATAATAGAACACGAAGAGTTTTCGCTTTCAGATTTGAAAGAGTCGTTTTTAAAACGAGAAAGTTTTGAAGAGATTAGAATAGACTTTGAAAGCTCTTTTAAAGATGAAAATTTCGCTTATGAAGACGATGTTAGTGCGATTTTTATAACTAACAATCATTAAAATAAAAATAATTTAGAGGTGAGGAAGTGTTTAAGAGATTTTTTTTATTAGTGTTAGGATTTATGTTATTTACTCCTAACTTAGCATTAGCCCTAAATTCGGAAATGGATTTAAAAGCTGTATTTATGGGTAGATTTTCAAGTTTTATTACTTGGCCAGAAAAGAAAAAAGAAAACTTTGTTATTACTATTATAGATAATAATCCGTTTGAGAGTAGATTAGATGAGCTTTATAAAAATAAAGAACTTCAAAAAAAATCGGTTGAAATAAGATATTTAACTCCTAACGATAACATTGAAAAGATAAAAGATAGTGATATTGTCTTTATCACTATTAAAAATCCACAAAAAGTTAAAGAAGTTGTAGATTTTGCTACAAAAAATTCTATTTTAACAGTTAGTGATAATGATGGTTTTGCCGAAAGAGGTGGAATAATTCAAATCGATTTTGTTATGCAAAAAGTGAAATTAAAAATAAATAACACTGCTTCAAAAGATGCAAATATTAAAATAAGTTCATCGCTACTAAATATTTCAGAAGTGATAGGAGAAAAGAGATGAAAAGGCTTAATTTTGCACTAATTTCTATTGCAACTCTCTCAAATATGGCGATTGCTGAAGATTTATATGATAAAAGTTTAGATGAACTTTTAAATTTAGAAATGGAACCTAGAGTTGAGATTGGCTCAAGAGAAGGTGCTAGAGATTTGAGTGATAGCGAAGTTCCAATCGATGTTATAACAGCTAAAGAGATTGAAAAAAGTGGTTATAAAGATTTAAGTAAAATATTACAAAAATATATCCCAAGCTTTAACTATCCAATGCCTTCAATCGTCGATGGAACCGACCATATTAAACCTTTTACTTTACGAGGTTTAAGTCCTGACCAAGTTTTGGTTTTAATAAATGGTAAACGACTTCATATTAGCTCACTTTTACACGTAAATGCAACAATCGGTCGAGGTTCTGGAAGTGTTGATTTAAATACAATCCCACTCAACTCAATTGAAAGAATTGAAATATTAAGAGATGGAGCAGCAGCTCAATATGGTTCAGATGCAATTGCAGGAGTTATAAATATTATTTTAAAAGGTTATGGATATAAAAGCGAATTTTCTGGCACAACTGGAGAAACAATAGAAAAAGATGGGAAATTATATCAAAGTGATTTATTCTACTCTGTACCATTAAAATATGATGGATTTATAAATGTTACACTTGAAGCTAGAGATAAAAACCCAACAAATAGGGCTGGAGTTGATGCTAGGCAAATGTATCCTGAAGGAGATATTAAAAATGAAGCAACTCCAAAAGTTAGAATGATTGTTGGCGAATCTGATACTCAAGATTTACTTATGAGCTTAAACATTAAAGCCCCAAATGAGAGTGGAGATATTCACTATTTAAGAGGGATTTTAAGCAAAAGAGAGAGCAAAGCTGCGGCATATTTTAGAAGGCCAGTAGATGAACGAAATAATCCTGAAATTTATCCTGATGGATTTTTACCTTTTATTTTAGGAAATGTTTTTGATTACTCGCTAACGGTTGGTATGAGTGGATTTACTTATAATAATATTGAATGGGATTTGAGTAATACGATTGGTTATAATGAATTAAAATATTATGTAGAAAACTCGCTAAATCAATCATTAGGTATCAATTCGCCAAAATCATTTTATAGTGGTGAATTGAACTTTTTGCAAAATAGTTTAAATTTAGATTTATCAAAAAGAGTTGATAAATTAAATATAGCGGGTGGATTTGAAGTTCGATATGAAAATTTTGGAATTGAAAAAGGTGAAAATGCTTCATTTATCAAAGGAGACTATGGAAACATCGCAGGAGCTCAAAGTTTTCCAGGTTTTAGAGATGAGAATGAAGTTAGTAAAAGTAGACAAAATTATGCTTCATATATCGATTTAAAATATCCATTAAGCGAAAAATTACTCTTAAATGGTGCAACTAGATATGAGTATTACACCGATTTTGGCTCAACTCTTAATGGAAAAGTTGCACTTTCACACAAAACAACAGATAATTTACTTCTTAGAGGTTCGATTAGCACGGGCTTTAGAGCTCCTTCACTTTCTCAAATTCACTATAGTGCAACTGTGACAAATTTCATCGCAGATAGTTTTTTTGAAACTGGCTCATTCAGTGTTGAACATCCATTAGCCAAATTACTTGGTGCAAAAGATTTAAAACCTGAAAAATCTGAACACTTTACAACAGGCTTTGTCTATCGACCTTTGCCTAATTTATCGCTTACACTTGATTATTTTTATGCAAAAATTGATGATAGAATAATTTATTCAGAAAATATTGATAGTAGTGTTTCTGATAAAGCAAAAGAAATTTTCCAAACTAATAGCATTGGAAAGACTAGATTTTTTACAAATGCAATTTCAACGAAGTTAAATGGAGTTGATTTACGGGCTGATTATAATTATGTTTTTAAAGATTATTCAAAATTAAGCCTTGGAGTTTGGTTTAATTATGCTAAAAATGATATTTTAAGTGTGAATACTCCACCCGAAGTTTTGGGAGTTAATGGAAAAGATATAATAATTGGGAATTATACAAGACAAACTATTGAAAATGGACAACCAAAAGATAACTTAAAAATTTTAACAAATTATGAAATTGATAAGTTAAATATTGCTTTAAATTTTAGTAGATATGGCACATTTCAAGATAGTTTTGAAACGAACAAAAATGTTAAATTTGGTGCAAAATGGGTTAGTGATTTAGATGTTTCATATCAAATAAATAAAAATTTAAATGTAGCAATTGGAGCTGAAAATTTATTTGATGTTTATCCCGATAAATGGGGAGATAGAAATAGTTTAATTTATGGCTCAAATGCAATTGTGCCATACTCATTTTATTCACCATTTGGATTTTCTGGAGCATTTTATTATCTTAGAGTAAAGATGCCATTTTAATGAGGTTTAATATGAAATTCAACTTTTTTTCTATTCGTTTAAAATTAATTTTATTATTAAGTTTGACTGCTGCAATCGCACTTTTAATTTCATCTCTTATCTTTTCTTACTATATTTACAGTTCTGAAAAAGAGAGTTATGTAAAATCGTTAACTCAACTTTCAATGATAAGTAGTGAAAATATTAAACCTGCGATTGTATTTTTAGACGATACAAGTGCAAATAATATCATCGCTCCATTTAAGTTAAATGAAAATATTTTATCAACCACTGTTTATGATGAGAGTATTTTGCCGTTTGCTACATATAATTCAAAAGATTTAAACGGTCATCAAATAGAAGAAATCAAAGACGAATCGATTAAAATAATAAAAGAGTTTGAAGATAGAATAATTCAAAATAGAGAAATCATAAATATAGTTAAATGGAATAAAATTTTCGTACTAGTTCCAATTATTTTAGAAGAAGAAGATAAAGTAGTTGGAATATTTCAAATTATTTCAAATACACAAGAGATAAAAGAGAAGTTAATTAATTTAACCATCATTCAAATTGTGATTATTATTTTAACTTTAATTTTAATAACTTACTTATCTACAAAAGTACAACAAATATTTACAAGTCCTATATTTAAATTAGTTGATGTTATGAATTATATTTCAAAAAGTAAAAAATATGATGTTGAAATAGATTTAAATCGACTTGATGAGTTTAAAAACTTAAATGATGGCTTTAACTCTATGATTAAAGAGATTAATAATAGAGACCATAATTTGAGCAATTTAATCGAAAAATTAGAAATTGCAAAAAAAGAGATAGAAGAGATTCACACTCAATTAAAAGATTCAATCAATTATGCATCTTTAATTCAACAAACACTTATGCCAAAAAATGAGAGTTTTGAAAAATATTTCAAAGATTTCTTCGTTTTATGGCAACCACGAGATGTTGTTGGAGGTGATATTTATCTATTTGAAGAGTTGCCAAAAGATAAAGGGTGTTTATTAATGGTAATTGATTGCACAGGTCACGGAGTTGGCGGTGCTTTTGTGACAATGCTAACAAAAGCGATAGAGAGAGAAATTGTATCTAATATTATTGCTGATGATAGAGATATTTCACCATCAGAAATTTTATCTATTTTTAATAAAACGATAAAGCAACTCTTAAAACAAGATAGTAAAGATGCACCATCAAATGCTGGATTTGACGGTGGAATTGTATATTTTAATAAAAGAGAAAAATTTATTAAATATGCTGGAGCTAATACTCCTTTATTCATTCTTCAAAATGACAAAATAGAAATCATAAAAGGCTCTAAACACTCGATTGGATATAAAACTTCAAATGTAGATTATGTATTTGAAGAGTACAGTATTGATGTTTCAAGCGAAACTTATTTATATCTTACAACTGATGGATATTTAGACCAAACAAGTGAAGAGAATAATTTTATGTTTGGTAAAAAAAGGTTTCAAAAATTAATCAAAGATAATCACGAAAAAACATTTGAAATTCAAAAAAGAATTTTTGAAGATACTCTAACCACTTACCGAGGAAAAAATTCAAAATTAGATGATGTTACAGTTGTTGGAGTAAAAATATAGTCACGAAAAAAGAGAGTTAAAATTAATTTGGAGTATCCCAAGTTCTTTTTAAAAGTCCAGCAACTTTTAAAATTGTAAAAATCCTATCATCTTTTTTTCCAACTCCATAAATCAAATCTCCCTCTTCGTGAGTTTCAGGAATTGGGTCTATTAAGTTTTCTTTAATTCTAATTGCTTCAGTTAATTTATCAATTACAAATCCAGCTACTTCATTATTATTTTTTATAACAATATATCTAGTATCCTCATTTTGTCTTGCTTCTTGTAATCCAAATTTAAGCCTCAAATCAATAAGTGGAATTACACTACCCCTTAAATTAAAAACTCCTAAAACATAATCTGGAGTACTTGGAACTCTTGTAAATTCAACAGGTTTAATAATCTCTTGAATACTTAAAATTGGAACTGCAAACTCTTCTTCACCCACAAAAAAACCAACTAATTGAACAATATTTTCATTTTCTATAACTTCAGAGTTTTGGTTTTGCTGTCTCTTTACTACCTCTTTTAACCTATCCATCTTTTACCTTTATGATAAATTTAAGTTTCTTTTTACAACATTTGCTAAATATTCAGGTGAATATGGTTTTGTGATATATTCAGTCATTCCAACTTCAACACCTCGCATTCTATCGGCTTTACTTGTTCTACTTGTAACTGCAATTAATGGAATATTTTTGAATTTATTATATTTTCTAATTTCACTTGCCAAAGTATAACCATCCATTCGAGGCATTTCTATATCAATTAACATTAAATCAATATCAGCTGAATCATCTTTCATAATATTTAATGCATCAACCCCATTTGATGCCTCTTGCATACTAACTCCAACTGGTTCAAGCGATTTTCTCATAATTGTTCTATCAGTTTTTGAGTCATCAACCATTAAAACTTTATAATCTTTTGCTGAACTTTTTGTTTTTTTAGAACTTTTAACAGCCATTTTTTCAACTAAATTTACTTTCACATTTTTAGCTAAATCCATTAAAGCAGCAATATCAACAATTAAAGTAACTTTTCCATCACCTCTAATTGTAGCCCCTGCAATTCCTGCAATTCCTTTTAAATAATCACCCAGTGATTTAATAACTATCTCTTCTTGACCAACTAAAGTATCAACTATAACTCCAAGTTTTTTCTCTGCAAGTCCTATTACAACAACATAAACGTGTTCACTATTATCAAAAACTTCTTTCACTCCAAAAATATCAGCAAGTTTCACAAGTGGCAACACTTCATTTCTAAGTCTAAGTACACTTCTACCCTCAACTGTAGAAATATCATCAAAATTAATTCTAACAGTTTCTAAAACTGAAGCAATTGGAATTGCATAATACTCTTCTTGAGCTCCAACAAGTAGAGCTTGAATGATTGCTAGTGTTAGAGGAATTTTAAGCTTCATTACTGAACCTTTTCCTATTTCACTATCAACATCAATAATACCATTTAATTTTTCAATATTTGTCTTAACAACATCCATTCCAACACCACGACCAGAAACATTCGTAACTTGTGCTGCTGTTGATAACCCTGCTTTAAAAATAAGAGAAAATGCTTCTTTATCACTCATAGAATCAGCTTCTCTCTCATTTATCATACCACTTTCCAGTGCTTTTTGCTTAATTTTTTCTGGGTCAATTCCTTTTCCATCGTCATTAATTTCAATAACAATGTGATTTCCCTCATTGTAAGCTTTAAGCTCAACCGTACCCACTTCATTTTTTCCAGCTGCAGTTCTAACATTTGGTTGTTCTATTCCGTGGTCGCACGAATTTCTAATAATGTGTACAAGTGGGTCACCAATCTCTTCAACGATTGATTTATCAAGCTCTGTCTCTTCCCCACTTACTATAAGTTCGATTTTTTTATCAAGGTCTCTTGCTAAATCTCTTACCATTCTTGGGAATTTATTAAACACTTTTCCAATAGGAAGCATTCTTGTTTTCATAACTGCGATTTGAAGGTCAGTTGTCACAAGTGAAATAGAAGAAACAACTTGATTTAACTCTTCTAAAAATTGCTCACCCTCGTATCGCTCTTCAACATCGTTATAAATTTTTAAAAGCCTATTTTTACCTAAAACAAGCTCACCAATTAAATTCATTAAATTATCAAGTCTTTTTACATCAACCCTAATAGTTTGCTCAACGGCTGAAACAGAAGAAGCTTTTGCAGCGGCAGCTTTTGCATCATCAACTTTTTCAGCTCTTGCTACTGGTTTTGGTGGTGGCGGAGGTGCTTTTTGTACTTCAACTTCTTGTTTTACAACTGGTGCAGGAGCACTCTCTTTAACTGGCTCTGGAGTTGACTCTTCAGCTGAAGATGTACCTTTTTTTGTTTCTCTTCGCCTTTTATCCTCTTCTTGTCGTACTCTTAAAAGCCGTTCTATCTCATTTTCTATCTCTTCAGGTGACATATTTGAATAATCGAGCTCTTCACCAATTTCTAACGAAACTTCAGGAGCTTTTGTTTCCACTTCTTCTACTTTTGTTGGCTCTTGTGTAGCCCCTTGTCTTGGAGGTGGAACATTACCACTTGAGATTGCATCAAGTCTTGGGATAACATGATTAATATCAATTCCACTGTTTTTATCGCTTCCGGTATCTCTAATTCTCTCAAGCAACGATTTCATCATATCGATTGACTCTAAAACTACATCCATAATTTCAGGTCTTATTTTTAAATCACCGTGTCTTGCTTTATTTAAAACATCTTCCATATGATGAGTAAGTTTTGTTAAAACATCAAAATTTAAAAACGAACTTGAACCCTTGATAGTATGAGCCACCCTAAATATTCTATTTAACAAATCAAGGTCATCAGGATTACTCTCAAGCTCAACCAAATCTTGGTCAAGCTGTTCTATCATTTCAAATGCTTCGACGAGAAAATCTTCTAATATATCTTGAATATCTTCCATATCAATTTCCTTATATATAATTAAAACTTATTTTTTTAATAAATTAGAAACTTCTTCATAAAACTTTGTTGCATCAAATTTAACCAAATATGCATCTCCACCCGCTTCAATTCCTCTTGAAGTACTAAATTGGTCACTTATTGAAGAATTAAAAATTACAGGAATTCCCGCATACCTCGAGTCATCTTTTACATTTTTTGTAAAATGAAAACCGTCCATCTTTGGCATTTCAACATCACTTACTATAATCTTTAAATGTTTATTTAAATCTTTTCCATAAGTTTTATAGAGGTCTTCAAGTTTATTTAATCCCTCTTCCCCATCTTTTGCTTCAACAACTTTTAATCCCGTCCTCTCAAGTGCATCTTTTACAAGTTTTCTAGCAATCATCGAATCATCAAGTGCTAATGCCAAACCATCAAATTTTTCAATCTTTTTTCCATCTTCTAAATTCACTTCAGATTGATAAAATCCAAGTTCTTGCACAACACTCTCAAGGTCTAAAATTAATAAAACTTCATTGTTTTCAATTCTAGTAACACCTGTTATTTTAGATTTATCTAAAAGCCCTCCACCACTGCTAAATGATGCTGGTTCGATGCTATTCCAATTAATTCTTCTAATTCTCTTAGCTTCGTGAACTATAAAACCAACTAGTACATTATTGAATTCAGCAATAATAATTCTAGGTTTTATTTTAACTCTCTCTGGAACCGTTACACCCATCCATTTTGCTAAATCAATAACAGGAATTACAACTCCTCTTAAATCAAAAATTCCCTCTACAAAGTCGGGAACACCTGGAAGTTCAGTTAATTTTGGTAAAGATATGATTTCTCTCACTTTTGAGACATTTACACCATAAATCCCCTCATAAACCTTACCTCTTTCTTCTTTGAATATCCTAAAATCCACCAACTCAAGCTCATTTGAACCCACTTTTAATATACTATCTTTTTTAAGAGACATCAAAGCTCCTTAGATTTGCTTTAAAAAATGAAAAACTCTCTAATGTTGATTTTATAATAAAAAAACTTTTTTCACAAGCAAAAGAGGGCATGTTTATATAAACTAAGTTTTTATATTTAAACTCTATTCCTTGATGAAAATGAGCTTCTACCAAAAAATCAATATTAGACAAATTCTCAAAACTACTTAATCGCTTAAAAATAAATTGTTCAAAATTAAAAAACTTTTTACAAATCGACTTTTTTTCAAGCCAATTAAAAATATTTTTTGAAATTTTATCTTTCAAAAGTTTACCATTCACAAAATTTAATACAACTAAAATATATCTGTTTCTTATTATTTTTGAGAAAACTTTATAATTAAAACCTATATTTATATCTCCGTGAGAAAATATAAGCTTAAATTTTTTAAATTTAAAAAGTGTAGGTTGATTTTTTAGAGAAATAATTTTAATATTCTTAAAGATTTCTTTCAAATTAAAATCGTGATTTCCCTCAAAATAAATAATTTCCATCTCATATGAAAGTTTATTTAATTTTTCAATGATGTTTTTATTTATCTTTAAAGTGTAATCAATTTGACCAACTAATAAATCAAAAATATCACCTAAAAGTAAAAGTTGGGGAGGTTTTTTAATTTCGATTAAATTTAAAAACTCTTCAAACTCCTTTCTATTTTGATTAAAGTGAATATCGCTGATTAAAATTGCACCCTCTTTTAGTTCTAAATTATGGTACATAAGAGATTATTGGAATTCCTAAATTTTCTTCATAGCCACAAACTATATTTGCATTTACAACAGCTTGAGATGAAGCTCCCCTTAATAAATTATCAATTGAAGCATTTATAAAAAGTGCTTTTTTATTGACTTTTGCAAAAATATCACAAAAATTTGTTCCTGCAGTTGATTTTAAGTCTACGGGAGAATTTTTAATTCTTATGAATTTTTCATTTTTATAAGTTTCTTTTAAAATCTCTATTGGATTAATCTCTTCTTTTAAATTAACATAAGAGTTAACTAACATTCCCCTTGTAACTGGAATTAATTGAGGAATAAAATTTATATCAAACTCAATACCTTTTAAAAATTGAAGTTTTTCTTTGATTTCAGGTGAATGACGATGTGCAAAAGGATTGTAAGCAAACATATTATCATTTATGCTCACAAAATGGGTATTATCCAGACATTTTTTACCAGCTCCACTTACTCCACTTTTTGCATCTATAAAAATTGAACTTTTTTCATCAATATATTTAGCAAACGGCAAAAGTGATAAGAGAGTTGCAGTTGGATAACAACCTGGATTTGCAATTAAATTTGATTTTTTTATCTCATCTCTAAAATATTCTGGAAGCCCATAAACAGCACTTTTTAAATTCTCTTTATCTATATGAGGACAATAAAACTCTTCATAAGTTTCTAACTTTAATCTATAATCAGCCGAAAGGTCAATAACTTTAACACCTAAATTGATTAACTCTTTTGCAAATCCCATAGAAGCTTTATGTGGAAGTGCTAAAAAAGCTAATTTTGCATTTTGTGCCACATCTTTTGCACTTGCCTTCTTTACTTCAATTTCAAAAACCCCATCTAAACAAGGATGAAGTTCACTAAGCTTTATTTCACCCTCACTATTTGCAACATAAGTAATATTAAATTTTGGATGATTTAAAATTATCTTAATAAGCTCAAGTCCCGTGTATCCACTAGCTCCAATAATTGCCACATTAACCATTATTTTCCCCTCTCTTTAACTTCACAAACTCCATCTTCACAAATGACTTGTGTACCTAAATTTGTACAGCCAATTAATAAAAAAGCTAAAAGTATAAATTCCAAAATTCTCACTCAAACTCCTGTACTTCCAAATCCACCAACACCTCTATTTGTCGTGCTAAGCTCATCAACCTCATCAAATTCAGCCTTGATAATAGGAATAATACTAGCTTGTGCAACTCTATCATTTGCATTAAATTCAGGAGGCATTTTATCGTGAATTGCTATTAATTTTATCTTTACTTCACCTCTGTAATCGCTATCTATTAAACCAGTGCCATTTGCTAAATGCACATTATATTTAAATCCACTTCCACTTCTTGGAAATATAAACATTCCATAATTCAGTGGAATTTCAAAAGCAAGTCCAGTTTCGATAATTGTTTCATATAAATTTGGTTCTATAAATTTCCATTTAACTTCATCCATCGTATGTAAATCAAATGCAATAGCACCATCAGTTGCATATTTTGGAATTATTGCATTAATATTTAATTTTTTTATTTTAATTCTCAAAATTTATCTCCTTATAATATACTTTCAATATTTCAAAATCTATTATCCCTTTTGGTAAATTTACACTAAATTCATCGCCTTCAGCTTTTGTCAAAAGTGCTTTTGCAAGTGGCGAATTATAAGAGATTAAGTGCTTATCAGGATTACTTTCAGCCATTCCTACAATTGTATAAGTAAACTCTTCTTCAGTATCTGTATCCATAAGTTTTACGGTTGAACCAAAACTCACCTTTTTATGTGGAAGAGTTGAGGGGTCGATTATTTGAATTCTACTTACAAGGTCGCTAAGTTCAGCAATTTTAGCTTCAATAAAAGCTTGTTTCTCTTTTGCTGCGTGATATTCAGCATTCTCTTTCAAATCTCCATGACTTCTCGCTACATCTATTTCAATCGCTATTTCAGGTCTTACAACCTCTTTTAAATGCTTTAACTCTTTTGTAATTTTTTCATATCCATATTTTGTCATTGGTTCATTTTGCACAAAAAACTCCTTTTTTAAATTAATTTAAACTTATAACAGTAAGTGGGTCAATATGATAATCTCTTTTTGTAACTTCAAATAATAAATCATCATACACTCTACCTATCACATAGCCTTGTTGTAATTTTTTACCAACTTGAATAGTTGGTGCCGTTTGCGATAAATAGCCATAAACACTATGAATACCATTATTATGTTTTATAATAACAACAGTTTTAAGCATTGGAGTATCTCCAACAAATACAACTTCTCCATCTAAAATAGATTTAACTCTTGCATTTTGATATTTTGATTGAAAAGTTACCGATTCATTAAAAATTTTAATTTTATAAATTGGGTCAAAAAATGTACCAAACTTTTTTGTTATTAAAAAATCATCCAATGGTGCCATACCCTTTTCGCCACTATAACTTGTAGTTTTAGTTTTAAGATATGATGTCCCAATTTGTCTTACATCTAAATCTACACTCTCTTTAAAACTTTTTTTACTAACTTCAACTCTTGAACTACTTTCAGATTGTTGATATGCTAAACTCTCCAACACAGTTCTAATATTTTCTTGTTGTGCTAAAATATCTGATAATTTCTTTTTATAACTTATCTCTTCTTCGCTTAATCTTAAAAGTAAATCTGCTTTTTTATTCTTTAAACTAACTTGTCGCAATCTGTTATCATCAAGTTCATCAATATAAGATTTTATCTTAAGTGCTACATCTCTTTTTGTTTCGAGTTCACTTTGAGTTTCACTAAGTTCTTTTTTTAACTCTTTAATACTTTCTCTTGTGATTTTTCCAACAGCATAAAAAACTTCTTCTTTAATTAAATCTGTAATATTAGCGGGAGAACTAGTATTTATAACAACAGAAATAGATAAATCTTTTGCAATTAAAAGTATAATATTTTTCTCTATCTCTTGTTTATTTTCAACTAATTCAACTTCTCTTTTTTGCAAATGTGTCAATTCTTCTTTTTGCAAATCGTAATTTTTTTTATTCTTTTCTAAAATTTCATCAATTTCTTTTATTTTTTTATCAAATTCTGCCAATTCTCGATTTATACTCAAAATATCTTTTGCAATCTCTTCTATTTTTTTAGAAACATCTTTTTTCTCTTTTGATTTTTGACTTAACTCTTTTTTTTTGGTTTCGATGTCTAATTCACTATCTGCAAAAATAAAAGAGATAAAAATAAAAAGATTAAAAATTAACTTCATTATTATCTCTATGTTTTATTATTACCAAAAATACTGAAATTAGAGAAAGTCCAATACCAAGCACAATAAGAACTAAAAAGTCACTATAAGCATCAAAATTTAAACTTTGAATATCAATTTCATATAAAAATTGTTGCAAGATTCCATCTTTTATAATCCAAGAAAAAATCCAAGCAACTAATAGTGCTGAAAAAATTGAGTCAATAATTGCTAATCTAAATAAAACTGCACTTCTCATCCAAAGTGGTGCTCCAAAAAGCTCCATTACACTCATTCTCTCTAAATGCTCAAATGTCCAAACTTCCACCTGTTTTATAATAAGTAAAACACTAATTATAAAAATAACAATTCCGAAAAATTTAGCAACTGAATTTAATATTAAAAGTAATCGATAAATTTGATTATGAGTTTTCACAAAAGTTTCAACTCTTTTAATAGATGGAATTTCATAAAGTTTCGTCTCTATCTCTTTAATTCTTGAATCAGATGGAAAAGACTCAAGATTTAATTTATAAAAACTTGGCAATGTTACTTTTAACAGTGCATAATTTGCTGAAGAGAATTGATTTTCAAATTTACTCAAAACACTATCAGGTGTAACTTCTTCTAAAGATTTAAAATTTTTAACTTTTTCTGAAATATCGGCTTCAGTTAATTTCGAAATTGAAACTATGATAATTGAATACTCATTACCTAATTTCTTTTCATATCCCATAACCAACCTATCAATAACCACATAGAATTGGTATGCCGAAAGTAGTGCAATAAGTGGTATTATAATTGATAAGTGATTTTTAAGTGATTTCATAAATTAATCCATCCTCTATATTAAGATGTTTATGAGGTATGCCTAAAGCTGTTGGAACTCTGTGAGTTACGACAACAACACTCATTCCAAGTTGTTCATTTGCACTTCTAAGTAAATTCCAAATAACTTCACTCGAATAATCATCTAAGTTTCCAGTTGGCTCATCGGCTAAAATTAACATTGGATTATGAGCTAAAGCCCTTGCCATAGCAATTCTTTGTTGTTCTCCTCCACTTAATTCTAATGGAAATTTTGTAGCTTTGTGTGAAAGTTTAACGTGAGCTAATAATCTTTCAGTTTGAGAAGCACAAACTTCATTAGAATAACCATTAATTATAAGAGGCAAAATTATATTTTTTTCTACATTCCACTCTTTGATTAATTTATAATCTTGAAAAACTATTCCTATATTTCTTCTTAAGAGATTGAGTTGTGATTTTCTCATTGTTTTTTTTAACTCAATCCCACAAACATTAAGTTCACCACTTTTCACAAAAAGCCCACCATACAAAGAGCGAAGAAGTGTTGTTTTTCCACTTCCTGAAGCACCCGTAATAAACACAAAATCCTTTGTTTTTATCGTAAAATTACTATCTCTAATAATTGGTTCACTATTTTTATATGATAAAACGATATGTTTTGCAGTTATTATATTTTCAGTTTTTATTAAGTTATCCATTCAACCACTCTTTTATTTTTTGATGTGATTTTAAATTTGCATTTGAAGGAATTGGAACTCCTTGAAAATATCTAACTCTATTATTTTCAATTAAAATATATTTTCGTTCAGGTTTATCAAAAGCTCCAAAACTAAGGCGAATTAAACCACTATTTTCATCAATTTTATAAATATTTTCAAAATGAAGTAAAAAATCTTCAAATTTAAAAACTTTTTTTTCAAAATTATTATATAAATTTAAAAAATTCACTTCTTTATCAAATTCAAAATTAGCATTTAAAACTTTTTTTAGCGAATTTTCAATATTTTCTAAGTGCAAATCATAAATATCTTTTTGTTGTTTTTTCCATCTATCCTCATATTTACTTGAAATTTCTAAATCTATATTTTTTTTAACTTGAAAATCAACTCTATTTAACTCCAAAAAAAGTTTCAACGAATAATTAAAATACTCTTCGCTATCACTTCTAAGCTCAAGCTTTCCACCAACTTTTAAAACTCTAATAGCTTCATCTATAAAAAGTTTTGAAAAAACTCGACGATGAGGCTTTTTATCCCAAGGAACTGGAAAATGCACAAAAATTTTACTAATAGAGTTTGACTTAACCAACTCCAAAAAAACTCTTGCATCATAATCTATTAAATAGATATTATCTATATTTTGCAACTCCATTTGTTTTAGTACTTTATCAATCGAAGGCTTATAAATTTCAATTCCAATAAATAAAATATTTGGATTTTTCTTCGCTTGATAGAGTAAATGCCGACCACTTCCAAAACCTACCTCTATGCAAACCTCTTGATTTGGATTAAACTCATTTGCAAAAAATTTTATCTCTTTTACAAAGCTATCTCTTTTTTTTGTCGTAATAGATTTTGCTTGTGTATTAATATTTATAGCTTTCGCTTTTGAAAGCTCCATAAATTCAACTAAAGAACCCTTAATTAACTCTAAATCTGCTACTCTTGTGACTTTATCATATTTTATTAAAATATTTTCGTTTTTTTCTCTTTTTGAAAGTAAAAATTCAACCCCATCTTTTCGCACTCCGATTAAACTTAAATCCTTACCTTCAGCTATAAAAGTAAAAGAAGAGTTTTTTAAATCAAAGTTACTTAAATCTTTTATTAAAATATGAGGCATTATCTATCTTTTGACATAAATAGTTTTATCTCTTCGCTCTCTTTAGAAATTATTCCATTAGAATCTATTGAACTAACAGTATAAATATACTCAACATTTGGCAAAATATCCCTATCTTTAAACATTGTATCTTCAATATTTACAAATTTATAAGTTTTAAAAGATGCCCAACCATCTTTTACTTTTTTATAAACTATAAAGCTTTTAACTCTATCATCTTTTGAATCCCAACTTATAACAGCTTCGTTATTTTTAATAGTAGCCACTTTTACGGCTGGTGTTTTTGGAGCTTCCAAAGTAGAACCCATTACAGCTGGAGTTGTAGTACTTTCTAATCCATCTTTATCAACTACACTTATCTTATAAAATTTAACAACTCCTGATTGTTTTATTTTATCTTCAAAAGTTGTAGTTCTTTGTTTTTTATATATTTTAAAATCTCCATCAACCGAATCGCTTATGTAAATATTATAGTAATCAAAATCTTTTGAACTTTCAGCTTCCCAATTTAAGACAATTTTAAATGGCTCACTCGTAGTTGCACTTAAACCTCTAACTTCGGCTAAAAGTGGCTTTGTAACAGCTTTTACAACTATACTTGGAAGTGAAATAATATCATCAAAAGTTTTAATTTTAATTCTATAATAGTAAGTGTAATCATCTTTTAAATCTGCATCGATATACTCAACTTGCAATCTATTTGAAACTTCTACAATCTGTTTCCACTCTGCATTTGAAAAATCATTTCTCTCTATCAAATAACTTTTTACTCTTGGGCTTTCGTGAGGTCTCCAAATTAACTTCACCTTTCTAGGCAAATTACTAATTGCTTGAATATAACTAACAGATTGAAGTGGTTTTAATGTTCTTGTTTGAATAGTTTGACTTGGTGGCGATTCAAAACCATCTTTATCAAAAGATGCTATTCTATAAAAATATGTAGTATCTGGCTCTAGCGACTTATCAACATAGTGCGAACTAAATCTATCATCGATTTTACTAACTCTTTTAAGTGCATTAATATCAACACCTCTGTATAAATAATAACCTACAACTTTTGCCTCTTTTGCAATTTGCCACTCAAATGCAACTGAATTTACATCAACTATATTTTTAATTTGACCAACAACACTTAATGTTTCATCAATTTTTTGTTTTGCCTGTTCTTTTGTAGCACAACCATTAAAAATTATTAAAAGAGTTAATAATACCAATTGGCTTAATAATTTCATTTTCCATCTCCATATTAAAATTGTCATCTAAAAAATTTTTCATATCCGTTGGAATAGGTGCAATAAATTTCATCTCTTCTTTAGTCTTTGGATGAAGTAGATACAAAATGTAAGAGTGTAAAAAAACTCTTTTTATTTTATCACTCTCGCTCTTAAATCCATATAAACTATCCCCTAAAATGTGCCTTGAAATAGATGAAAGATGAACCCTTATTTGATGAGTTCTTCCACTAAAAAGTTTCGCACTTATCAATTCAAATTTAGCATTTTTACTTAAAGCTAATTTTATAAATTGACTTTTCGCATCCCTTCCACCATTTACAATTCCCATCTTTAGCCTATTACTTGGATTTCTAGCTATTGGTTTTATAATTTCAATATTTTCTTTTAATGCTAAATCAATCAATGCTAAATAGTATCTTCCCATCGATTTATCTTGAAGTTGATTTGATAAAAATTCGTGCGATTTATTATTTTTAGCTACGACCATAACTCCCGTTGTTTCTTTATCTAATCGATGAACTATGCCATATCTATGCTCACCACTAATAGTTGAAAGTGAAAAACCTTTTGATTTTAACCAATCAACTAAAGTTGGCTCTTTAACTGATGGAGCTGAATGAATTACTAAATTTAGCGGTTTATTTATAACTAAAATTTCGTCATCTTCATATAAAATTTCCACATCAAAATTTATATTTTCACTAAAATCAATTTTTTCTATTTTTGGAAAATAAACCTCCACTTCGTCATTAAACTTTAATTTTAAGCCCTGCTTTGATATAATTTTTTTATTTACATGTACAAATTTATTTTTTATTAAATTAATAATTTGATTTCTTGAAACATTCAAAAAATCACTTAAAAATTTGTCGACTCTAGTGTTTTCACTCACGATAATTATCTGTTTTTCCATTTAACCTACTTTAATATTTGGAGTTTTTTTGTTTGAAATTGATAGAAGGATTTTAACACATTTTGACTATGTAACAGTTTTTTTAATAATCCCAATAATTACCATTTCAATTTTTTTAGTTGCAGAGATAAATGAAATGTTGGCGACCAAACAGTTAATTTATATGTTTATTGGATTTATTTTATTTTTTATCTTTTTTATATTTCCTATTAGAAGATTTGCATGGCTTATTCCTATAATATACTGGCTAAATATAATTTTACTAATATCAGTTGAATTTTTTGGAGTTTCAAAACTCGGTGCTACAAGATGGCTAGAAATTCCTTTCGTTCACTTCACACTTCAACCCAGTGAAATTTTCAAACCATCATTTATTTTAATGTTAGCTTATTTAATTCATACAAATCCACCTCCAAAAGATGGATATAATTTAAAAGAGTTTTTAAAAATTAGTTTTTATATTGTACTTCCATTTTTACTAATTGCAAAAGAGCCTGATTTAGGGACAGCTTTAGTTATTTTATTGGTTGGAATGGGAGTTTTAATTATAGTTGGAGTTAATTGGAGAATATGGGCGACAATAGGTATAACATTTTTAATTTCAAGTCCATTTTTATACTCAAGTTTACACGATTACCAAAAAAAAAGAATTCAAGATTTTTTAAGTGAAGAGTCAAATTATCATGTACAACAATCTATTATTGCAATTGGAAGTGGTGGACTTTATGGAAAAGATAAAGAAGATGCAACTCAAGCTCAATTAAAATTTTTACCAATTTCTACAAGCGATTTTATTTTTGCATATTTTGTTGAAAGGTTCGGTTTTTGGGGAGCTTGTTTATTAATTGGAATTTATGCAGCTTTAATTTTACACTTAATGAGTATAAATTATTTAGTCAAAGATGAGTATTTTATAAGAGTTTTTGCCACAAGTTTATCCTTAATGATTTTTATTTATATGAGTGTAAATATAGCAATGACATTAGGATTTGCTCCAGTTGTTGGAATTCCATTACCAATGTTTAGCTATGGTGGAAGTTCTTTTGTAAATTTTATGATTCTTTTGGGAATTTTGCAAAATTTACTTGCATTTAGATTTATTTTTGAGTATAATTCCACTTGCAGTTTTAAAGAGCAACTTTAAAGCTTACTTCAATTGGGTTCTTAGCTCAGTTGGTTAGAGCAATCGGCTCATAACCGATTGGTCCGGAGTTCGAGTCTCCGAGAACCCACCACTTTTTTTATTTTATATCAAAATCAAAATATTCAGATTTAAAGTTTTTATCTTCAATCTTGCTATATTGAATGATGGCACCTTTAAAATTTTTAATTTCGTGATATAAAAGTCCAAGTGCATATCTAGCCTCTAAATTTGTAGGGTCAATTAATTTTGAGAGCTCAAGTAGTGCAATTGCATTTGGGTGATGTTTTGCCGCAATTGAGGCAACAGCAGATAAGAAAACAGTTTGAGAATCGTTCTCTTTTAACTCATCAATCAAAGTATTATATGTAACAAAAGCTTCTTCAAAATCTTGCATATAAATATTTGCCAAAGCTAGGGCTTGTAAAATTCCTCTTTTATCGCCAATTTTAGTTGCAATATGCTCTTTTAACTTTTCTCTAAAAAGATAAAGTTTTCCAGTTATTCTAAGTAAATTTATATAAACATATCTAGCAATTTCAGGACCATTATTAATTACTTCTAAATCAATTTCAGCAATATTTAGTGAATCTTGTGCTTTTTTTGCAAACTCTTTTATAGGTAAATGTTGATATTTTCCATAAATTTCTAAAACATTTACTACTGCATCTTTTGGTAATAAATTTTTAAATTCACTTGAAGATTGAGCAATTTTATCTGAATTATTTAACTTTAAAGCTAATACTAAATTAAGTAAAATCTCTAATGGTTTTGCCTCATTTTCGCTTTTTTGAACATCTAACCATTGTGCTGCTCCTGCTATATTATCTGTAGCAAATGAGATTAAATTTGCAAAAAATTGATTATTTTTATCATTTGAATTATCTAATTCATCTTGAAGTTCCCTTAAAGTTCTTGAAGAATCTTTTGCAATTAAATT
Source organism: Helicobacter cetorum (assembly GCA_022729755.1). Lineage (GTDB taxonomy): Bacteria > Campylobacterota > Campylobacteria > Campylobacterales > BB28 > BB28. The sequence continues at coordinate 23,320 of DZAZ01000003.1, forward strand.
TCCACACATTACAGAAAAAATTCCAGATAAATAGTTAACTCCATTTAAATGATAACTCTTAATAAAATGAGTATAAGCATCTTTATAATTACCCATTTGTGCATAAGTTAGGGCTAAATTATAGTGCAAAATTGAATGATTTGGATATTTATCAATTACTGATTTAAAAAGTTTATTAGCTTCTCTAATATCATATTTTAATGCTGCATCAATTGCTTTTGCAATAGTTAAATTAACTTGTGCAAGAGTTGAGCTTTTTTGAAAAATATCCTTAGCTTCCGCAATCTCATCAATAAAAATATTCACATTTCCTTTATTTATATAGTGAAGTGTCTGTTTTGCATTAAAAACTTTAAATGGTGCAAAATAAAAAAACAAATCATAAACTCGCCTATTATTCGTTTTTAACTCTTTTATAAATTTTTCTTGTGCTTTATTTATATCAAAAATATCATCTTTTAATTTAACTTCTATCGGATAAATATTTGTAGCATTCTCTTCATATTTAGAATAAACTCTATTAAAAGTTCTTCCAGCTTCAACTCCTCGCCCCTCTTTTAAATCAATCAAACCCAAAGCTAAGAGTGCATTTAACTCATCTGTTGGGCTTTTTAAATACTCATTTATATTTTTAATTGCTAAATCATACTCCCCAATTCTTGCATATAAAAGCCCAAGAGAAAGCCTATCTGAATGAAATGTCTCTTTTTCTAATGCAGTTATAGTATTTACTGTATCATTTAAACTTAAATATAACTTTGCTTTTAAATGTTCATATTCAGATTGATAAAAATCACTCGTTGGATAATTTAATGCTGAAACACCCTCTAAATATAAATTTTTATAATACATTATTAATCCATAATAGTATGAATAAAGTGGAGCTGAACTCTCTTGAGGCAAATAATCATAAGCTAAATCAAGATATTTTTCAAATTCACTAACATTTCCTAAATTATAAGAACAAACAGCCGCATTTATCGCACTAACACATCTATTTTCAGCATTTTGTATCGCCTTTTGAAATGACTGAAGTGCTGAAGAGTAATTTTGTTCTTTCATTTTTGCAACACCTAAATTATAATTAGATATCGCTTCACTATAAGAAGAAATTTTTTCAAAAAGTTTCAATGCTTCAAGCTTATTTCCCTCTTCATAAAGCAAATTAGCCTTTTTTATCATAGCTTCAAGTTCTGATTGTTTAACTACTGCACTATCTCTTTGTTTTAATTTTTGACTGATTTCACTCGCATTAAAATCAGCCATACTCGCACTTTCACTCTCACCACTTGAGAGTAAAAAATATAAAATAATTGAAATAATAATTAAAGCAAAAATCGTAGAAATTAAAATAATTAATTTTTTATTAGAGCCATCTTCTTCACCAGATTTTTTCTTATCTTTTTTATCTTTCTCGTCCTCTTCATCCCCTTCAATTATTACTATCTCTTCATCAGCCATTACTCAACCTTAGCTTAAATACTTTTTCAAAACAGTTGGAATTTCAATACTTCCATCAGCTTTTTGATAATTTTCCATAATTGCAATCAAAGTCCTACCAACCGCTAAACTTGAACCATTTAAAGTATGAACTAGAGTATTTTTTTTATCATCTTTAAATCTAATTTTTGCTCTTCTAGCTTGAAAATCTCTTGTGTTTGAAACTGAACTTATCTCACGATAGCGATTTTGTCCAGCAAACCAAACTTCAAGGTCAATTGTTTTAGCCGCTCCAAATCCAATATCACCAGCACAAAGTTTCATTAATCTATGAGGCAAATCTAAACTTGCAAGTAAATCTGAAGCACAACTTAGCATCTCTTCAAAAACTCTATCGCTATCTTGTGGAGTTGTGATTGAAACAAGCTCAACTTTTCCAAATTGATGTTGTCTTATCATTCCTCTCACATCTCGCCCAGCACTTCCAGCCTCTTTTCTAAAACATTCAGTATATGAAGTTAATTTTAGCGGAAGTTCATCTTTGCTCAAAATTTCATCTCTAAATAGATTAACTAATGCTACTTCAGAAGTTGGGATTAGATAAAGCCCCTCATCTTCGATTTTAAATAAATCATCTTTAAATTTTGGAAGTTGCCCAGTGCCTAAAAGTGTCTCTTCATTTGCAAGATATGGCAAAGTTACCTCTTTAAAGCCTCTACTTGCATTAAAATCAAGCATATAATTAATCAAAGCTCTATAAATTTTGGAAGCATCATTGATTAAAACTGAAAATCTACTTTTTGAAAGTTTTACACCTCGCTCAAAATCTATCCAATCTTGGCTAAGTTCCCAATGCTCTTTTGGAGTAAAATCAAAACTTTTTGGCTCAAGCACTTTTTTAATTTCAATATTTCCATCTTCATCAACCCCATCTGGCACATCTTCATCAATCAAATTTGGAATATTTAATGCAATTTTAAAAAGTTCATCTTCAGTAATTCTAAGCTCTTCAGTTAATCTTACAATCTCATCTTTACTTTGAGCCACTTTTACTTTTAACTCATTTACATCTTTTTTTTCTCTTAAATAATCCCCAAAAAGTTTGCTGTTTTTATTTTGCTCGGCTTGATGAGTTTCTAATTCTTGTTTTTTTGATTTTAAAATTTCGCTAATCTCTCTTAAATTTTTTATTAAATCTTTATCTAAACCTCTTCTTTGAAGATTACTACTAACACTTTCAAAATTTTTTTGCAACTCTCTTAAATCAATCATAACTCCCCTTTAATTAATAAATAAATTTTTTAGTATTTTATTCAATTCAAACTTCTATATCTATAAACATATAATCAATTTTTTCAGTATCTAAGTTATTAATTTTATTTTGATTTTTATCAAAAAAATAAACTTTTTGATTTTGATTAACACTATTTGGATATATCAATTTATATTTTAAGTTTTTAAAAAAGTGACCCTTTCTTATTAAATTTGAATCTGATAATTGTTGTGAAACAATAACAACCTTATCATTCCCCATCCAATTTTGAATATGGGATGTATTATTACTTTTATTTATTGAATAGTTTAAAAAATCTTTATGAGCTAAACTTAAATAAATATCAGTATTTCTTAATCCCTTTTTACCTTGATGACACTTTCCTAATATATCCCCACAACTTAATAGTGTTATGCTTTTACTCTTTATTTTTATCACTATTTTTTGTTTTGTAAAATTATTTAATGTAGTTTGATTTTTTTTGCAACCTTGAGATTGACATACTTCCCAAATAGATTTTTTTCGAGTGTAATTATTATTATTAATAACTTTAAAATAAAAAACCCTTGCCGAAATACCCCCATATGGATTTTCAATATTTGAATAATCTACACCAATAATCAAATCTTTTTTTAATTTTATTTTATTCAATAAACTTTTTAATCTAAAAAAATTCTTATCTTTTTTAAATTCAAAAAAATTATTACTTGTCACTATTAAATCAATATTATCACTTTCAAATCTCATAGAGTTTTGTAATATTTTCATTCTTTTATATTTATTATTTAAAGAATCACAACAATACCACTTGTTCAAATTATTAGACTTCTTGCAAAACTCATTTAAATGATATTGATAGTCTAACAAGTTTAAGTGTATTTTATTTGTAAACCACTTTAATTTTTTTAGTTTTGCAAGAAGTCTATTATGATAAATTGGCAAAATCATTCTAATTCTCATAATATTACTTTATACTAGCAAAAAAACTATTTTTACTACAAAATTCATAAATTGGAAAACATAACTCATAATCACTCCACTCAATATCACCATACTCTATGTTGAATTGCTTAAATTTTTCAATATCTTTATATTTTTTAATTTCAGGATGTTGTGAATTTAAAATAAAATCTTTAAAATCTACGATATTTTCTTTCCCATCTTCAAATTTAAAATAAATTTTATAACTATCTAAGTGTTTCGCTTCTTTGATTGAAATTGGCATTTAATATTTTATCCCCACAACTTCCCTAATTTGCTTCATCTTATTTTGTGCAATGGTTCTAGCTTTTTTTGCACCATCATTTAAAATATCTCTTACAACATCAATATTATTTAAATAATACTCTCGTTTTTCTCGATATGGCTCAAAGTGTTTCCAAATCACATCTTTTAAATACATTTTAAAATGTCCATACCCCTCTTTACCCGAGCTGTATCGCTCTTTTAACTCTTCTTGTTCAGCTTCATTTAAAAATAGTTTTGAAATTTTAAAAATATTGCAATTCTCCCACTCTTTTGGCTCTTCTAATGGAGTTGAGTCAGTTACGATTTTGCCGACAGCTTTTTTTAACTCTTTTTCACTACAAAAAATTTCAATTGTATTTTTATATGATTTACTCATTTTCGCCCCATCAATTCCTGGAACTGTTGCGACATTTTCTTCAACTCTAAATTCTGGAAGTGTTAAAATTTCACCATAAGTATTATTAAATTTAATCGCAATATCTCTCGTCATTTCCACATGCTGAATTTGGTCTTTTCCAACTGGCACAATATTGCTATCATATATCAAAATATCACTTGCCATCAAAACTGGATATGAAAAAAGCCCGTGATTTGCTTGAATACCTTTTGATGTTTTATCTTTGTAGCTGTGTGCTCTCTCAAGAAGTCCCATTGGAGTGAAGTTTGAGAGTATCCAATAAAGCTCTAACACTTCTTTGACGTCAGATTGCACCCAAAAAGTTGATTTTTGCGGGTCAAGTCCAAGAGATAAAAAATTAATTGCAGCATCAAATGTACTTTTTTTTAAAAACTCTCCATCACTCACTGAAGTTAGGGCATGATAATTTGCGATAAAAGCGAAAAGCTCACCCTCTTTTTGCAAATTTATCATCTGTTGCATCATTCCAAAATAGTTACCTAAGTGCATATCACCTGATGGTTGAATTCCTGATAAAAATCTCATTTAATTCCTTTAATCTACATTAAATTTAACTAATGCACTTCCCCAAGTAAGCCCTCCACCAAAAGCATCAAGTAACATCAAATCACCTTTTTTAAGTCGCCCACTCTCATACATATCATTTATCGCCATTGGAATTGAGGCTGAACTTGTATTGCCGTATTTATCAACTGTAATTACAACTTTAGCTTCATCAAAATTTAAACTATCACCAACTGCTTTGATTATTCGGTAATTTGCTTGATGAGGAATAAAAAAATCAATTTCATCTTTAGTTATTGAATTTTTTTCTAAAATATCTTTTACATCTTGAGTTAGGGTTTTAACGGCCACTTTAAAAGTTTCATTACCTCGCATTTTCATAAAAGCCAAATGCTCATCTAACACTTTTTGGCTACAAGGATTTCTACTTCCACATCCAGGAGTTATCAAAAAATCTTGATACTCTCCATCTGAAGAGATATGAGTATCGATGATTGCTTCATCTTTATTCTCTGTTGCACTAATTATGGCTGCCCCAGCTCCATCGCCAAAAAGCACACAGGTATTTCTATCACTCCAGTCCACAATTGAACTAAGTTTTTCAGCCCCGACGATTAAAATATTTTTGTAAAGATTTGATTCGATAAAAGATTTTGCAATAGTAATTAAGTAGATAAATCCCGTACAAGCGGCACTTATATCAAAAGCTGGAATATTTTTTATTTGAAGTTTATCGGCAATCACACAAGCGGTTGAAGGCATACATAAAAAATCTGGCGAAATTGTAGCACAAATGATTGCATCAATCTCATTTTTTTTTAATCCACTTCGTTCAATTGCCATCTCACAAGCTTTTAGAGCTAAATCACTTGTAGATTCCTCTTTTGCGATGTGGCGAGTTTTGATACCAGTTCGCTTTTGTATCCACTCATCAGTCGTATCAACTATCTTTTCTAAGTCAAAATTACTCAATTTATACTCTGGAACATAAGCTCCAATAGATTTAAAAGATGCAAACAAAATTTTTCCTTTAGGAGAATTAAATTGAAATTAATTTTTCTTTTATATCTCTATTTACATCAGAATTCACAAAATTTATAGCTTGAAAAATAGCATTTTTAATGGCTTTTGAGTTACTTTTGCCATGACTTATAATAACACAACCATCTACCCCAAGTAAAGGCGCTCCACCGTATTCAGCATAATCAACTTTCTTTTTTAAGAGTTTAAAAACTTTTCTCATTAAAATTGCACCTAATATTGCTACAAAAGATTTTTTAATATTTGCTTTAATAAAATGATTAATTGACTCAGCAACTCCCTCACCCGCTTTTAAAACAATATTCCCTATAAATCCATCACAAACTATAACATCACAACTACCATCAAAAATATTATTTCCCTCAACATTACCTATAAAATTAGGCATATCTTTTAATAAATTAAAAACATCTTTTGTAACTTCATTACCTTTACTCTCCTCTTCACCATTAGAAAGCAATCCAACTCTAGGAGTTTGTATTTTCATTACATCTTTAGCATAAGCTTCGCCCATAATTGCGAATTGAAACAAATGTTCAGATTTGCAATCTACATTTGCACCAACATCTAAAACTAAGCTAAAACCATCTTTTGATGTCGGCATTAAAGTAGCAATAGCAGGACGACTTATCCCATTTATCCTACCTATTCTAAGAGTTGCTAAACTCATCGAAGCTCCACTATGACCAGCTGAAACAACCGCAGCCGCCTCTTTATTTTTCACAAGCTCAATCGCTTTATAAATCGAGCTTTCTTTTCGCTTTAGTGAGTCACTAGCTTTATCGTGCATACTAATTACATCATTAGCTTCTAAAATAGAGACTTTATCTTTAAATCCAGCTGGAATTAAAGGTAAAATCTCTTCTTTTTTCCCAACTAAGACAGGTTCAAAACTTCTCTCTTTTAGTGCTAAAATCACACCTTCTATAATAGGGGCAGAACCGAAGTCCCCACCCATCGCATCAATTGCAATTTTCAACTGTTTGCCTTATTTATATTCACCACTAACTGGGTTTATGTGATGAGACAATTTGTATGTACCATCTTTATCTTTGATTGGTTTCACCAACTTAATTTTATAATGTGTTCTTCTTTTTGCACCTCTTGAATGAGAGACTCTTCTCTTTGGAACTGCCATTTATTCTCCTTTTTTTTTAAAATTCTACTTCAAAATTTTCTATATTTTCACATTTAGAACATATATGATAATCGCTCTTAATAAGCTCAATTTCACCTATTAAAATCTCTTCAAAATTTATAACTTCCTCTACTTCTAAGACATCGTCTTCGCCTTTGTAAATGCCATTATAAACTTTTAAATTTAACTTTTCATCTATGTTTAAGTTAAACTCTTCGCCACATCTGTCGCAATTAGTTTCAATTTCACCTTTTAAAGTCGCATTAACTTCAACTAAATTAGAATCATTTAAACTTTTTTTAAATTCACCAAAAAACTTTACATTTTTTAAGTTTAATTCAAACTCTTTTGGTATTTTTGTAATTTTTTTAAATTCAACTTGCATTAATTACAAAACTTCAATTAAAGAATTTCTCTTTGTGCAAAGAAAAAATCGATTTCAACTTTTGCATTTTCGTGCGAATCACTTCCGTGAACCGCATTTGCATCAATACTATCAGCAAAATCTGCTCTAATTGTACCTTTTGCTGCCTCTTTTGGATTTGTTGCACCCATTAATTCTCTGTTTTTTGCAACTGCATTTTCACCCTCAAGTACTAATACAACAACAGCACCACTACTCATAAAATCAACTAATTCGCCAAAAAATCCTCTCTCTTTATGAACGGAATAAAAAGCAGATGCATCATCTTTACTTAATATAATTTTTTTTACCGCTGCAACTCTTAAACCACTACTCTCAAATCTATCTATTATTTTACCAATAACATTTTTTTTAACAGCATCTGGCTTAAGAATCGATAATGTTCTTTCCATTAATTCTCCTAATTAAAATTAAAAATGGATAGGATTGTATCTAAAATAATCTATAAATATAATTAAAAAAGTTTAAAAAAGAAGTTTCACTAGAAGTTAAGGGAAAAAACCCTTAAAGTAATTTTTTACTCAACACAAGGTGTTCCAACATCACCTCTTTTTGATGACGAAGGCATTCCAGCAACTACACTATCCCACACGATACAACCCTCAGTTGGACAAGCAGCAGCACAAGCAGGCTCATCGTGATGACCTTCACACTCTACACATTTATCAGGATACACATAGTAAATCTCTTCACCAGTTGGATTATCCTCATCATCTACAATTGCTTCAACTGGACACTCATCAATACAAGCACCACAGTTAATACAAATATCAGTAATTTTTACAGCCATTATTACTCCTTTATTTTTAATAAATTGAACTATATCAAAAAGAAAATAAAATGAGACTTAACCATTACTTAATATTTAAGTAATCTTTTATAGCCTCTACTTTATCTCTTCGCTCCCAACTAAATTCAGGTAATTCCCTTCCAAAATGTCCATAACTTGCCGTTTTTCTATAAATAGGTTTTAATAAATCAAGACTTTCTATTATCCCTTTTGGAGTTAATTTAAAAATTTCTCTTACACATTTTTCAAGTTTAGCCTCTTCAAATTTAGAGCTTCCGTGAGTATCAACCATAACAGAAATTGGCTCAACAACTCCAATTGCATAGGAGATTTGAACAGTAACTCGCTCAGCCACACCAGCTGCAACTAAATTCTTAGCTACATATCTAGCAGCATAAGCTCCACTTCTATCAACTTTTGTTGGGTCTTTTCCACTAAAAGCGCCACCACCGTGAGGACAACTTCCGCCATAACTATCAACTATAATTTTTCTTCCCGTTAATCCCGCATCACCTTGTGGTCCACCAATAATAAACTGTCCAGTTGGATTAATGTGGTAAATTATATCATCACTCAAAAGCTCTTTAGGTATTTCTTTGTAAATTAACTCTTGAATTAGTGCTTCGTGAATTTGCTTTTGAGTAACTTCGGGTGAGTGTTGAGTTGAAATTACAATTGTTTCAACTTTTGTTGGCTTTCCATCAACATATTTAACACTCACTTGTGACTTTCCATCTGGTCTTAAAAATGGTAATGTTCCATCTTTTCTAAGCTTTGCTAAAGCTTGAGTTAATTTATGTGATAGATAAATCGGAAGCGGCATTAAAACATCAGTCTCTTTACAAGCATAACCAAACATTAAGCCTTGATCACCAGCTCCAATTTCACCATCAGCTCTATCAACTCCTTGATTAATGTCAGGAGATTGTTCGCCTACTCCATTTAAAACTCCAGCACTTCTATAATCAAAACCATATCTAGCATCGGTATAACCTATCTCTTTTATAACTTCTCTAGCAATATTTTGAAGTGGTGCATAAGTGTGAGTTTTTAACTCCCCTGCAATAATACAATATCCATTTGAAAGCATAGTTTCACAAGCAACCCTTGCCATTGGGTCTCTTTCAATTATGTAATCTAGCACAGCATCACTAATTTGGTCAGCCATTTTATCTGGATGTCCTTCAGTTACAGATTCTGAAGTAAAAATAAATTCTTTTGTCATTTAACCTATCCTTTTTAAATTTTATCGCGATTATAACAAAAAAATTATATATATTTAATCTTTATAATAAAAATTTTATATTTTTATGTTAAAATCATATCGTTAAATAATAAAAATTATCCATAAGGAATATAAATGTTAGTTACAAATAAAGCACCTGATTTCACGGCTACGGCAGTTTTAGGAGATAATCAAATAGTAGATAATTTCAATTTATATGAAAATTTTGGAAAAAATGGAGCAGTTTTATTTTTCTATCCACTAGATTTTACATTTGTATGTCCATCTGAAATTATTGCCTTCGATAAAAGATTAGAGGAGTTTAGCTCAAGAGGAGTTAATGTAATTGGAGTTTCAATTGACTCGCAATTTAGCCATTTTGCTTGGAAAAATACCGCAGTTAATCAAGGTGGAATTGGTCAAGTTAGATTTCCATTAGTTGCAGATTTAACAAAACAAATTTCAAGAGATTATGATGTGCTTTTCAATAATGCAGTAGCACTAAGAGGTTCATTCTTAATCGATAAAGATGGCACAGTTAGACATGCTGTTATCAATGATTTACCACTTGGAAGAAATATCGATGAGATGATTAGAATGGTTGATACAATGATTTTTACAAATGAACACGGCGAGGTTTGTCCTGCTGGTTGGGAAAAAGGTAAAGAGGGTATGAAGGCTTCAACTTCTGGTGTGGCTGAATATTTGGCTAAACATCAAGGTGATTTATAAGAGTTTTTTTCTCTTATTTATTACACTTTTGACAATTTGATGTAATTAAAATGTCAATTTTAATTGAATTTAAATTTAAAAGTTTTGAAAATTTAACATTGCACTCACTCAAAACATCTTGCAAAAAAATATCATTTAAACTTTTACAAATTGGGCAATATGTGTGAATATGAGGCTTTAAGTTCAAGTCGTATCTAATTTTTCCATCTTGTGGATTTAACTCAAAAACTATCTCTTCATCTTTTAAAATATTCAAATTTTTATAAATCGTAGCAAGTGAAATAGAAGCAAACTCCATTTTAACATCATAATAAATCTCCTCAACACTAGGATGAACTTTTTGATTTAAAAATTTCAATATTGCCACTCTTTGAGGTGTTATTTTTAAATTTTTCTCTTTTAATTTATTTAAAATCATTTGCATATCAAACTCTTCACTCTATTTGCTAAATTAATATCGCTTATATTTAAATACTCTTCAATATCGATGGTTTTTCCGTGAGGAATAAAATTATCTTCAAACTCAAAAGAAAAAATTTCTATATTATAAATAAATTCACTTGATAAAAACTCTAAAATAGATGAAGCAACCCCACCTATCTTAATGCTATCACTAAAAATAAACCATTTTTTATGTTTTTTTGCTAAAGTTTTTAACATTTCACTATCTAATGGTTTGACAAATCTTAAATCTAAAATAGAGACTTTAAAATCAAGCAATTTTGCTGTATTTATAGCTCGATTAACTCCATTTCCAAAGCCAATAAATAAAATTTCACTTTCTGTCTCTTTTAATAATTCAGCTTTTCCTAAAATAAACTCTTTAGCTTCTATTTGTAAAATACTTTCTATAAAACTTCCTCTAGGATATCTAAAAGCACATGGAGTAGTTAATTTATATGCAAACTCCATTGCTAACTCTAAAGTTTTATTGTCCCTTGGTGCAAAAATAGTTAAATTTGGTATCATTCTAAGATAACTTATATCAAAAACACCCTGATGAGTTTCACCATCTTCTCCTACAATTCCACCTCTATCTATTGCAAAAACAACTGGTAAATTCATAATAGCCACATCGTGAATTATTTGATCAAATGCTCGTTGTAAAAATGTAGAATAAATCGCAATAAAAGGCTTAAAACCTTCTTTTGCTAAACTTGCCATTGAAGTTATAGCGTGTTCTTCTGCAATTGCAACATCCCAAAATCGCTCTGGAAAATGCTCTATCAATTTATCAAGCCCAGTTCCACTAGGCATTGCTGCCGTAACTCCAACTACTTTGTCATCTTTTATTGCAAGTTCTAATAGTTTATCGCTAAAAACAGCTGTCGGAGATTTTTTGCTACTTTTATTAATTGTTTTTCCACTCTCTAAATCAAATGGAGCAACTCCGTGCCAATGTTCTAATTGTCCTTCAGCCTTGCTATAACCTTTGCCCTTTAGAGTTTGAGTATGAACAATCACTGGCTTATTTAAATCTTTAGCTTGATTTAGTGTTTCAATTAAATCTACCAAATTATGCCCATTTATTGGTCCAATATACTCAAGTCCAAGCTCTTCAAATAAAATGCCTGGAGTTATAAGACGAAAACTCTCTTCAAATTTTTTAGCTAAATATGTAGCACTTTCTGGTAGATGAGTAAGTAATTTTTCAGTTTTATTTTTTAATTTTTGATAAAATCTCCCAGCCATTGCTTGAGATAAATATTTACTAATTGCCCCAATTGCTGGACCTATACTCATCTCATTATCATTTAAAATGATAACTATTGGATATTTTCTGTGACCTAACTCATTTAGAGCTTCATAAACCATTCCCGCACTCATAGAACCATCGCCAATTAGTACAACTGGAACTCTATTTTCATTTTTTAATTTTATCGCTTTAGCACTACCAACCGCCAAAGATATAGAAGTTGAGCTATGTCCTGCTATAAAGTAATCATATTGCGACTCACTTGGTTTTGTAAAGCCACTTATACCTTTAAATTGTCTAAGAGTAGCGAAACTATCCCATCTATCAGTTAAAAGTTTGTGTGCATAAGCTTGATGACTTACATCAAAAATAAATGGGTCACTTTTTGCATCAAACACATAATGCATCGCTACAATTAATTCAACAGCACCTAAAGTTGAGCTTAAATGTCCTCCATTTTTACTTACAACTCCCAAAATTCGTTCTCTTATCTCTTGGCATAAAACATTTAACTCATCTATACTTTTACTTTTAATATTTAGCATTTCTAAACCTCTTGCGAAGTTTGAGCTTCTTGAATTGATGCTTTAATATTTGAAAATCTTGTCATCACACTTCCATCAATATTTCCAATATCACTTACAATTACAACTCCACCTTTTGCAATAGCTGAATTTGGTTCAATTTTAACCTTTAAATCCTCATTTAAATTCTCTTTTAAATATTCAGCATCACTAGGATTAACTTTTAATGTAATTTTTGTAGCTTCTTTTACATTTTTTATAAGTGCATTCGCTAACTCTTTTGCTATATCTTTAGAGTTTTTAGAAACTTCTACTAAAATTACCTCTTTTGCAATTTCCAGTGCAATTGATGAAAGTTCTTTTTCTAAAGCTTCCATTGTATGGTGTGTTTCGCCAATAGAAAGCTCAAGCGAATTAATCCCATCTACAAATCTCTTTTTAATCTCATTTGTTTCATCTTCAAATTTCATTTTTACTTCATTAAAACCAGCACTATACCCATCTTGATAACTTCTCTCTTTTGTCTCTTTTAATTGAGTTTCAAATTGAACTTTTTGCATCTTCAATTCTGCTTCAACATTTTTTAAATTAGTAGAAAGCTCTTCAGCCTTTTTTAAAACTGCTTCAGTTACTTCAAGTAATTTTTTGTGGTCTAAAACATTATGTTGATAAATACTACTCATATCATCGTTATTAACACTCTGGCTTTTTGGCTCTTTGGTAGAATTAACACTACTGCTAGATTGCAAAATTTCATTAATTCCTCTAAAATTATATTTATTTATAGTATGTTTTTGTACTTCTTTTGGAGTTATAACCGTTTTACTAACATCATCTTGTTTCATTTTATTCTACTATCTCCTCTGCTTCACCAAGTTGAATAACTCCCTCATCAATTAATCTTTGAACTGACTCAACTACCTTTCTTTGTGAAGCTTCAACATCTTTTACTTTTACTGCTCCCAAAAATTGCATCTCTTCGATGAACGTTTCAGCTGCTCTTTGAGACATATTTCCTAAAAATTTCTGCTTTAACTCTTCGTTTGAGCTTTTAAGTGCTAAAGTTAAATCTTTTTTATCAGCAACTTTTAATACTTCTCTAATTGCATTATTATCAAGTTTAACTATATCTTCAAATGTAAACATCATATCTTTTATCTCATTTGCCAGTTTATCGTCAATTTGTTCGATATAAGTTAAAGTCGCTTTCGCTGCTTTTTGACCAAGTCTATTAAATATTTCAGCAACCGCACGAGGTCCACCAACTTCAGTTTTGTAGCTAGTTAAAGCTTCAAGTTTATTTTCAAGTGTTTTAGAAACTTTATTAATAATCGTTGGTGAAATATCGCTTAAATTTGCCATTCTAATCGAAACTTCAGCCCTAAGGTCACCTGAAAAATGACTTAGTGTTTCAGCCGCATTTGTTGCATCCATATGTGCCAAAATAAGTGCGATAGTTTGCGGATGTTCATTCACAATAAAATCAGCTAATTGTTGAGGCTTAACTTTTGAAATATAACTAAAATTATCATCTTGTTGAAGTGCTTTTGAAAGTCTATCTAAAACTTTTTTAGCCTCTTCTGGACCTAATACTTTATATAAAATCTCTTTTGCTTGTTCAAATCCACCTGCAACAATAAATTGATTTGATTGAAAAATCGCATAAAACTCTTCAAGTATTGCAGCGCCTATAGCTCTATCAATACCTCTAGCTCCTGCTATATATTTTGAAACTTCCGTAATTGTATCTACATCCATATAAGCAAAAACAGTAGCAGTTATATCTTCACCTAGTTGCATTAAAAAAACGGCTACCTTTTCAGCCATTTTCATTTCATCATAAGCTTGTTGTTGAGATGGACTTAAATTCATTTTTTACCCCTTCCACCTCTTGAGAAAGAATCACCATCCATATCCATTTCATCATTGATTAAAGATTTTAAAAGAATTGCTGCATCTTCAGGTTTTTCTTCAATCATTGTTCGTAATTTCTCTTGAAGGATTTCTAATTTAATATCATTTTCACTTGAACCACCTGCAATTCCAAGTTGTTTTTCAACTTTTTTCTTCATATCGTTATACTTCTCAAGTGCATCTTCTTGGTCATCTTTAAGCCCATCAAGTGAAGGCATTTGAATCTCTTCTTCATCAGTTTTAATTTCAAGCATTTTTTGTGCAAATGGCAGAATAATTTTTTTATAAAAAATAAATAAGAGTAGTGCAGCTAAGCCATATTTGATAAATGGTAAAAACGGCTCAAGTGCTTTTACAAATTTTTGCCACTCTGTTAAGTTTTGAACTTTAATAGCCTCAGGATTAAACTCAAAATTATTAACAGCCACCTCATCGCCTCGTGTTTCAGTATAACCAATTGCTTTTTTTACAATATCAGTTATTTTATTTAACTCATCTTCGCTCAAAGGAATAAAAGTAGCCGTATTTCCAAGTGGTGTCTCTTCTCTTTTATATTTTCCATCAACTACAACAGCAGCAGTTACTCTTTTTATGATTGCAAATTCACCTTTGATATTTGAAGTTTGTTTTGAAATTTCAAAGTTTGTAGTAGTTGCACTTTTTTGGTACTTTTCTTTTAATCCATCATCTAAGCCTTGAACTGGCCCAATATTACTAACAGCTCCTGGAACTCCCCCAACTTGTTGCTCTTTAAAACCTTCTCTTTTTTCTTCAGTTACTTGTTCACTTCTAACAACACTTTCAGGGTCAAAAGTTTCCTTAGTTGAATCTTTTTGAGAAAAATCAAAATCTATTGTAACTTTTGCTACAACTTTTTGTTCTCCTCCTAAAAGTGGAGATAAGAGATTAACAATTTTATCTTCATAAGCTTTTTCTGTGTTTTTTCTATATTTTAGCTGAGTTTTTGCTAACTCATTTGATTTTGTAATATCATCATTTTCACCTAGCGACTCCCCATCAGCACTAATAACTTTAACATTTTCCACACTCATTTTAGCAACAGCTGAAGCAACTAAGTTTTTAATACCTTGAATTTGAATTGGAGTAAGTATCATATTTGGTTGAAGTTCAAGTACAACTGAAGCTGAAGGTGCAATTTGTTTTGATACAAAAACACTCTCTTTTGGGATTGCAATGTGGACATTTGCCTTCACAATTGGTTTTAAACTCTCAATTGTTCTAGCAAGTTCACCCTCTAATGCTCTTAAAAACTTTATATTTTGGTCAAAATCTGTCGCTCCAAACTCTTGTTTATCAAAAAGCTCAAACCCAACTCTACTATCAGCAGGAAGCCCAAGTGAAGCCACTTTTATCCGCTCTTGATAAACACTCTCTTTTGGCACTAAAATAGTATTTTCGCTTTTTAATTTATATGGGATTTTATCTTTTTCTAACTGTTGCACAATCAATGCCGCATCTTTCGAGCTTACACCATCAAAAAGAACTCCATACCCATCATCACCCTCTTTAGCAGTTGTAGAAAAAACAACCAAAAATGCAATAAAAGCTATTACGGCAATTAAAGTTGCCACCATTACTATTTTTTGTCTTTGATTTAAATTTTGAAGTAAAGTTAATATCTGATGAAAGAGAGCTTTAAAGTCCATTATTCAACCCCACCCTATAACTGTTCATTTAAAATTTTTAAAACTCTATCATTTTGAGATTTTGTGCCTATTGTAATTCTGATTGCATTTAATCCATAAGATGCTAAATTTCTGACTATTATACCTTGTTTTAATAAATTTTGTGAAAATTCACTAGAAGAAATATTTTCACTTAATAACAAAGTAATAAAATTTGTATAACTATTTATATAATAAATATTTTTATTTTTTGCAAACTCTTCATATCTAGCCATCTCTAAAAAATTTTGCTCTATTGCTTTTGCTACAAACTCTTCATCTTTAAGTGCTTCAATACTAGCTTTTAGTGATAAAGTTGTAATGTTAAATGGTGGTCTTAACTTATGAAATGTAGTTATTATCTCTTTATTTGCAAGTCCATACCCAACTCTCATACCACCAAGTGAATAAGCCTTTGAAAATGTCCCTAGATAAATCGCATTAGGAAATTTTGAAATTAAATTTTGAGGTTCAATTTTTTTAGATTCATCTTTAGCACTTGCATACTCTTGATAAGCCCCATCAACTACAACAAGTGTATTAGCATCTACTTCAGAGATAAATTTATAAACTTCGTCTTTATCTAAACACTCACCTAGTGGATTATTTGGAAGACATAAAAATATAATATCAGCACCTTTATTTTTATAAATTTCTCTAAATTCATCTAAATTATGAGTATCGCTATTAGTTTTTAAAATATTGGCACCAACTTGTTTTGAGTAAATTTCATACATTGCAAAAGTTGTTTTTGCCATCAAAACGTTTGAATTTTTATCAGCTTTTGCTCTTACACAAAATTCGATTACTTGGTCACTTCCTGCACCTATTATTACATTTTTACTCTCTAAATTAAACTTTTTAGCTAAAGCTTCTTTTAACTCATAAAAACTATCATCAGGATAAATTGACATTGCATTCACATAATTTTTAATAACTTCAGCAACTTTTGGCGAAACTCCGTAAGGGTTCTCATTACTTGCAAGTTTTATTACATTTTTTGGCTCAATTCCATACTCTCTGACAACTAACTCTATTGGCTTTCCTGCCTCATAAATTTTTAAACTATCTAAAACATCGTTAAATTTCACCTAAAATCCTTTTTATTTACTATCAGCTTTTACATAACTACCAAGCCACTTAATTTCATCTATATGTTTATTTAATATTTTTTGAATTTTTTCTTCTAAATAATGCCCCTCAAAATCGATAAAAAACCAATATTTAAAATTACCCTCTCTTATTGGTCTTGATTCAATTTTCGTTAAATTTAACCCCTCATCATAAAAATCTTGTAAAAATTTAACTAAACTCCCTGGTTTATCGCTATTCTTAAGTTGTGCTAAAATTGAAGTTTTATCGTTAGAACTTATCTCATTTGTAAAATCACTTATTATTATAAATCTAGTTTTATTTGAATGATTATCTTCAATATTATCAAATAAAATTGGAACACTATAAAGCTTTGCAGCAATATGAGAGCAAATACTTGCTGAATTTGGCTCATTTTGAGCAAGTTTAGCTGATTTTGCGGTTGAATCAACAGGAATTAACTCTACATCTTTTAAATTATAATCGTTTAAAAAATTTCTACACTGCCCAAAAGCTACATCTTTTGAATATATTTTTTTAACTTCGCTTAAATGTTCACATTTTGTAGCAAAAGAGTGATGAATTGGCAAATAAAGTTCAGCTACAATTTTTAAGTTTGACATAGCTAATAAATCAAGTGTTTCGCCAACAATTCCTTCAGTATTATTTTCAATTGGCACAACTCCATATTTTGCCCGTTTACTCTCAACACTTTTAAAAACCGCACTAATTGAACTCATAGACAAATACTCACTCATCGCTCCAAAGCGACTTTCAGCTGCTTGATGAGTAAAAGTACCTTCTGGCCCTAAATATGCAATTCTTTCAGGTAACTCTAAATTTCTACTAACTGCAAAAATTTCAAAATAAATAGCTTCAATTGCACTTTTATTTAAAAGTCCTTTACTTTTACTACTTAATCGTTCAATTATTGATTTTTCTCGTTCAGGTCTATAAATTGGAGATTTTTGACTTTTTTTAAGTTCACCAACCCCTTTTACTAACTCCATTCTCTTGTTTAATAGCTCTAAAACTGCATCATCAATTTTATCAATCTCACCTCTGTACCAATTTAAATCCATAAACTTTCCTTATACCCTTTTATACTCTCAAAAATTAAATCAGGCTTATCTTTTTCGTCTAGTAGAGGAATAATTTCATCTGCATTTGAATATTTTCCACTTAAAACAAAAACCGTTTTCAAACCTAACTCTTTTGCTCCAACTAAATCACCTTTCACATCATCGCTTATAATTGTAATATTACTAAAATTTTTAGCTTTTAGTTTCTCTTTAGCTTTTTGGTAAAATTGAGTGCTAGGTTTTCCTACAATTTCATACTCTTTATTTGTAGCAAATTTAAGCATTTCAAGTATCGCTCCAACACCTGGGTAGCGTTTATTATCTTTTGCATAAAGTGTAGTTTTGTGCATTCCTATTAATTTTGCACCATTTAACAGTGCTTCTATCATCAAGGCAAACTCTTCATTATTAAAATCTTTTTTAATGCTAACTATTAATGCTTTTGGATTTTTAGAGTTTAAATTAAATCCATTTTCAGCTAAAATTTTCAAAAATTCTTCTGTTCCAAAAGCTAAAATATCTTTTTCATTAACCACTTCATTTAATACCATTAATGGGTCAAGATACGAGTTTTTATTAATGTTAAATCCAACCTCATTTAAATAAGCCAAAAACTCATCGCTTTTATGTTTAGTATTATTTGTAACCACAACATAAGGAGTATTTGATTTATTTAATTTATCAATAAACTCTATCGCACCATCAATTGGTTTTCTATTCATATCATCAATTAAAGTACCCTGTACATCTATAAAAAACAATTAATTATCCTTTAAAAACTCTATTTCATTTTGAATTAAATCTTCAAAACTCTCTCTTTTTCTAATTAAATAATCAACTTCATCAATTATTGCAACTTCAGCTACACGAGAACGAGAGTTATAGTTTGAACTCATTGTAAATCCATAAGCACCCGCTGAATGAATTAGTATTAAATCATTATGTTCAGTTTTTGGTAATAATCTATCTTTTGCAAAAAAATCTCCACTCTCACAAACTGGTCCTACAACATTGCATTTGCTCTCATTTTCGCTTTTATTTAAGACTTCGATTTTATGATAAGCATTGTATAAACTAGGTCTAATTAAATCATTCATCGCACCATCAACTATTACAAATCTATTTTCATTATTTTCACCATTTACTTTTTCATATAAAACTTTAGTTAAAAAATAACCACTATTTCCAACTATAAATCTACCAAGTTCACTTATAATAGTTACATCAAGTCCATTTAAAGTTGATAGTATTGCTTGTGCATAATCATAAGGTTTTATGGTGCTCTCATCTTTATATTTAATTCCAAGTCCACCACCAACATCAAAAAATTTAATATCTATATCAATTGCTTTTAAATTCCTAACTAAATCAGCTACTATCAAACTTGCTTCTCTTATTGGCTCAAGTTCAGTTAATTGACTTCCAATGTGAAAATGAATTCCAACTGGATTTAAATATTTAGAATTTTTTGCTTTTATAAACATTTTTTTTGCTACATCAATTTCAACTCCAAATTTACTTGAATGAAGTCCTGTTGAAATATATGGATGAGTTTTTGCATCAATATTTGGATTTACTCTTATACTAATTCTTGCCTCTTTATCAAACTCTTGTGCAATTAATTCAACTCTTTCAAGTTCAGCTTCACTCTCCACATTTATCATTAAAATATTTAATAAAATTGCTTCTTTTATCTCAAAATCACTTTTACCAACACCACTAAAAATTATATTATAATTCTTTACTCCAGCTTTTAGTGCTCTTCTTACCTCATTTATGCTCACACAATCAGCTCCAGCTCCAAAACTAGCTAAATGCTTAATTAAACTTAAATTTGAATTTGCTTTTATAGCATAAGAAATTAAAGATTTTCTAGCTTTAAAAACATCTTTTATTTGTATAAACTGCTCTTTTATGTGATTGAAATCATAAATATATAAAGGAGTTGAATATTTATTTGCTAAATATTTAAAATCTATCAAGTTATACCTTTTGTTTTTGCCCGATTTTAACAAAAATTGCCAAAAATAAATATAAAGAAAAGTGCTAAAAAATAATAATTCTTAAATTATTATTTAAATTTCATAGAAAAATCCAGCCAAGTTGCCTGATGAATTAAACTTCCAGAGCTTATTGCATCAACCCCTGTTTTTGCATACTCGATTATTGTTTGCAAATTTATATTTCCACTTGCTTCAAGTAAAATCGATGGGTAATTTTTATTTCTATATTCAACTATTTTACTTATTTCATTTGTAGTTAAATTATCGCACATTACAATATCAACCCCAGCTTCAAAAGCTTCTTTTGCCATTTCAAAACTTTCACACTCAACCTCTATCTTTGAAGTGAAAGGAATAGAAGCTCTTGCACGATTTATAAACTCTTTTAAATTTGAAATAGTCCTAAGATGAGTATCTTTTAACATTAAACAATCATCTAAACCTAATCTATGGTTAATTCCACCACCATTTTTAACTGAATATTTTTCAAACTCTCTTAGCAATGGTCTTGTTTTTCTAGTGTCAAGTAGTTTTGTTTTATAACCTCTTAACTTTTCAACATATTTATGAGTATTTGTCGCAATTGCACTTGAGTGTTGAAGTATATTTAAAAAACTCCTCTCACTACTAAGTAATACACTAGCTTTTCCCTCTAAAAATGCAATTTCATCGCCATTTTTCAGCTCTTGTGCATCAAATTTCAAAAACTCTACTTTAAATTGCATAATTTTTGCTACTTCTTTTGCATACTCTACACCTGAAAGAATTCCATCACTTTTACTAATAACTTTAGCTTGAAAATCCTCTTTTTTGGCTAATGGAGTGAATAAATCGCCTCTTCCTATATCTTCAAGTAATACATTTTTTACAAATTCAGTTTTTTTTAACATATTTCAAACATCCTCTCAAGCGCAACTTGAGCCCATTTTATCGTTTTTTCATCCACAAAAATTTCGTTAATTGGCTCTTTATTTTCAATCGATTTTAAAACATTATAAACATCTTGCAAAGTCGTCTCATTCATAGTTGGACATTCTGGTTTTGTTGAACTTAATACAAAAGTGTTTTTATCCCTTAATCTATGAACTAAATTATATTCAGTTGCCACTGCTATTTTTTGCTCAATCGAAAGTGAAGAGACATATTTTATAATTTGGCTTGTTGAACCTACAAAATCGGATTTTTGCACAACTTCAGGAGTACACTCTGGATGAGAAATAATTAAAATATCAGGATATTTTTTTTTATAAAATTCAATATCTTCTACACAAAAAAGTTGATGAACCGAACAAAAGCCATCAAAACAGATAATATCACTCTCTTTTAAATTACTTTCATCTCCTATTACCGAAGATTTTAAATTCATCATATTTGCCATATTTTGCCCTAAACATCTATCTGGTACAAAAAGGATTTTTTTATTAGTTTTTAGTGCATTTTCAATTATAACTTTTGCATTTGAACTTGTACAAACAATTCCACCCATTTCACCAACTTTTGCTTTTATCAAAGCACTTGAATTAATATATGTAATTGGTAAGATATCATCTTTTTTAATATTATTTTGAATTAAAAAATTAATTGAATTTTCATAATATTTTTCATCAATCATTTTTGCCATAGAACAACAAGCAATTTTAGGCATTAAAACTCTTTTATTTGGACTTAAAATTTTAACACTCTCACCCATAAAACCAACACCACAAAAAATTAAAAATTCATTTCCATCATCTTTTGCTTTTTTAGCAAGTTCAAGAGAATCTCCTACAATATCAGCTATTTCAAAAACTTCATCTCGTTGATAAAAGTGAGCTAGAATCGTTACATTTAACCTCTTTTTTAGCTCTAGTACTTTATCTTTTAACAAATCAAAATCCTTAATTGTTTAAATTTTAATATTAATCACATTATAACAAATTTTTAGTTAGAATGAAAAAGCAAATAATCAATTACAAAAGGTAACAAATGGAGTTTTTATCAAATATAAATGTGATATTTTATTTACTGGCTTACTTTATTGGTGGTGTGCCATTTGGTTTAATTTTGGCAAAATTCAAAGCTGGTATTAATATAACGGAGGCTGGAAGTGGGAGCATTGGTGCTACAAATGTTTTAAGAGTAGTAAAAGAGAGCGACCCAATTTTGGCTAAAAAATTGGCGATTGCAACGGCAGTATTAGATATTTTAAAAGGTGTTGCAGTTTTACTCGTTGCAAAATTTATGGGAGTTGCAGTTGAAACTCAATGGGCAATAGCAGTTTTAGCAGTTCTTGGACATACTTATAGTCCTTTTTTAATGTTTGAAGGTGGAAAAGGAGTTGCAACAGGATTTGGAGTTTTATTTATAATGTTACCAATTGAAGCACTTATAGGATTAGTTGCTTGGTTTGTAGCTGGTAAGGTTTTAAAAATTTCTTCAATTTCATCTTTAATTGGACTTTTAGCATTAATACTTTCAAGTTTTATAATTCATCCTCAAATAGAAATTACAAATACTCACGCACCAATTATTTTAATAGGATTTATAATAACTTATAAACACATTCCAAATATCATAAGATTAATCAAAAGACAAGAACAAAAAGTAATATGAAAATTTATATTAGTGAATTAACATTTGAAACAATAGTTGGAGTATTAGACTTTGAGAGGTTAAAACCTCAAAAAGTTATTATAGATTTTGAATGTAATTATGAATACGATACTAACAACTATTTAGATTATGTAAAAATTATAAATTTTATAAAAGATGAAATGAATTTAAATAAATATGAACTTTTAGAAGAAGCTTGTATTGATTTATCAAAAAAAATAAAAAATAAATTTAAAGAGATAAAAAATTTAAAAATAAAAATTACAAAACCTGAAATTATTTTAAATGTTAAAGTTTCGCTAGAATGGAGTTTGTAAAATCAAAATTTAAATTTTTCTAAAAGTTTTTTTAAATTTAGCTAAAAATATGCTATAATTTTCCTTAAACAATAAATTAAAATAAAGGGAGAATTATGAGAATTTTAGTGATTGAAGATGAAGTTACAGTACATAAAACACTTGCCGAAGGCTTAAATGAGTTTGGTTATCAGACTGATATAGCCGAAAATTTAAAAGATGCAGAGTATTATATAAGTATTAGAAATTATGATTTAGTGTTAACTGATTGGATGTTACCTGATGGAAGTGGAGTTGATTTAATTTCAACTGTAAAACAAAAATCTCCAAGAACTGCTGTTCTTGTGCTTTCAGCTAAAGATGATAAACAAAGTGAAATTGAAGCTTTAAATTCTGGAGCTGATGATTATGTTAAAAAGCCTTTTGACTTTGATGTATTAATTGCAAGAATTGAAGCTAGACTTAGATTTGGTGGTACCAGTGTAATTGAAATAGGTGAACTTATAATTAATCCTGATGAAGAGAAAATTACTTATAAAGGAACTGAAATTGAACTTAAAGGTAAACCTTTTGAAGTATTAACACATTTAGCAAGACATCGCGACCAAATTGTTTCAAAAGAGCAATTACTTGATGCTATTTGGGAAGAACCTGAACTAGTTACTCCAAATGTAATTGAAGTAGCTATTAATCAAATTAGACAAAAAATGGACAAACCACTTAATATTTCAACTGTTGAAACAATCAGAAGAAGAGGTTATAGATTTTGTTACCCTAAGGGTGCATAATTCTAATCTTTCTCTTCAATTAAATTTAAGTTTAATTAGTATATAAGGTCATTTTTAATTTTTATTAAATGAAATAGGGAGAGCGTTATGTCATTAATAATAACTGATGAGTGTATTGCTTGTGATGCTTGTAGGGAAGAGTGTCCAAATGAGGCTATTGAAGAAGAAGACCCAATTTACATAATTGACCCAGATAGATGTACTGAATGTGTTGGGCATTATGATGAACCAGCTTGTGTTGCAGTATGTCCTGTTGATTGTATCATACCTGATGCTGACAATGTCGAAACAGTTGAAGAGTTAAAATTAAAATTTGAACACTTACAAGATGAAAAATAGTTTATGGCTAAAATTACAGCAGTAATTGATATTGGTTCAAACTCGGCTAGAATGGTCGTGTTTGAATTAACTAGTAGATTTGGATTTCACTTATTAAAAGAGATAAAAAGTAAAGTTAGAATAAGTGAAGGAACTTACGAAAATGGTGGTTTACTTCAAGAAGTACCACTACAAAGAGCTTTTAATGCATTGAGTGAATTTTTAACTATTGCAAGAAAATTAAAAGCTAAAAAAATCCTCTGTGTTGCTACAAGTGCAGTTAGAGATGCTCCAAATAAAGCCTTATTCGTAAATAGAGTAAGAAAAGAGTTAGGTTTAAATATTAAAGTTATTGATGGTGAAAAAGAGGCTTTCTTGGGTGGATTATCAGCTATGAATTTACTTCCAATTCAAAATGCAATTACTATCGATATAGGTGGTGGCTCAAGTGAGTGTGCATTGATTGAAAATGGAAAAATAGTGAATTTAATTTCACTTAATTTAGGAACAATTAGATTAAAAGAGCTTTTTTTTGATAAAGAAGAGAAAATTGAAAATATAAAAAAATTTATCCAAAAAGAGCTTGATAAAATTCCAAAAAATTATAAAACTGAAGCAGTTATCGGAATTGGTGGAACTATTAGAGCTATTTCAAAATCTCTTATGAGAACTTATAAATACCCTATAAATAGTATTCACGGATTTGAGTATTTGACAATTAATGAAATTGATAGAATAGAAAATATTATGAATTCTCCTATTTCAAAGCTAAAAAACTTTAATATTAAAAGTGATAGATTTGACACAATTAGAGAGGGAAGTATAATATTTTATATGCTAATTAAACTTTTTGAAGCTAGAAAAGTTATTACAAGTGGAGCTGGAGTTAGAGAGGGAGTTTTTTTAAATGATTTGCTTAGAAATACAAATGCAAAATTTCCTGTTAATTTCAGTGTAAGTGTCAAGAGTTTAATCGATAGATTTATGCAAAAAGAGTTAGTTAAAGTCTCAAGTCACAATCAAAATTTAGCTTTAAAACTTTTTGATGAGTTAAAACCACTTCATAATATTTCTGATAGTTTTAAAATGCCACTTAAATATGCAACAAAACTTTCAAAAATTGGTAATAAACTTAGTTTTTATAATGAATTAAAGGCAAGTAGTTATTTTGTACTTAGTAATTTAAGTTACGGTTTTTCTCATCAAGATAGAGTTATTATTTCAAAACTTATTGAATTTAGCGAAAATAAACTCCCATCTGAAGAGGATTTAATAGAGTTTAAAAATTTACTTCCAAATATCGAAACTTTAAAATGGCTTAGTTTTATACTTACATTAGCTCAAAATATAAATATTAATTTATCAAATCCTAAAGTTGAATTTGAAGTTAATAAAAACAGTTTAACTATAAAATCAAATGAAAAGTTATATTTAGCCATAGAATCTATCAGAAACATTGAAAAACCAATGGCTTTAGAAATTATTTTTAAAAGAATATGAGAGAAAGATTAGAATTTTTATTCGTTAAATTTTTAATACTTTTAGCAAAAAATTTACCTAAAAGTTTTATTTACAAACTTTTTAAACTCTTAGCAATCACATTTTTTTATTTTGATAGCAAAAGACGAAAATTGACAATCAATAATTTAAAATATTTATATGCTGGAAAATGCGAAGTTAAATTAAAAGCTATGGCAAAAGAGATTTATATAAATATTTCCAAAACTTTGGTTGAATCGCTTTTAATTTATATAGATAAAATTTCAAAAGATGATATTTTAAAAATAGTTATAAATAAAGATGAAGTTTTAAAACTTATCGAGTATAAAAAAGAAGATAGAGGAGTTATTTTTATAACTGCACATATCGGAAATTGGGAACTTTTATCGCAATTCTTAGCTATTAATGATATTAAATTGAATGGAGTTTCAAGAGAGGGAAATAATAAATTAATAGAAAAAAATATAACAACTCCACTTCGAGAAAAGTTTGGAAACAAAAATATTTATAAAAAGAGAGCTGGAATTTCTCTAATGAGAGCTATCAAAAATAATGAAAATATAGGGCTTTTAATAGACCAAAAAACTGGACTTAAAAATGGAGTTATCACAAAATTTTTTAAAGCAAATGTTACTACTACAAATTTAATTGCAAATTTAAAATTAAAATTTAATCCTTTAATTATTCCTGTTTTTTTGCTTAGAATTGAAGATGAAAAATTTAAATTAATCATAAATGAGCCAGTTGAGTATATTGCAGATGAAATCGAAGATAAAGAAGCAAAAATTATAAAAATCACTCAAAAATATAATGATATTTTAGAGAGTATTATAAAAGAGTATCCACTTCAATGGTTTTGGATGCACAATCGTTGGAAAATTTTCTAATATCGTATTTTATATTAAAATTAAGTTAAAGGTTATATAATTTTGAAATTTAGTTATTAAAGGCTTAAAATGACAATCTTTAAAATGATAGCTGATATGATGTTTAGCGATGATTTGACAAGCAATGAAGTAAAAGAGAGACTTGACCAAGAGTTCAACGGATATGGTTATATGAAAAGGGTTTATGGGGTTGAGCATATGCCTGAAATGGCGACAATTGTAAAGCTATCAATTACTGACACTCTTACAAAAGCTTATAATAGATTAGCATTTGAGAGTTTTTTAGAAGAAGAAGTTAATAAAACAAAAAGATATAAAACACCTTTAACACTTGTCATTTTTGGGATTGATTATTTTAGAAAAATAAATAATGAACACGGTAGTTTAATAGGAAACTTTGTCTTAATAGAGTTGGCTGATTTGGTTAAAAAAGAGATAAGAACTACGGATATGTTATTTCGTTGGAATGGAGATGAATTTTTAGTAATTGTTCCACATACTGATGTTGAAGGTGCTGAAATTATGATAGGAAAATTAAAAGATAAAATTAAAAATTTCGATTTTAATACAATTGGAAATACTCTAAATTGCAGTTTTGCAAATGTTGAATATCAGCCAGAATTCACTACTCACGACTTTGTTCAAAGTGCTGAAGCAGCTCTTCAAAAAGTAAAATTAATTAGAGGTAATTAAAAAAACTTTTCTACTTATTTTTTCTACCTATTTAAAATTTTAAAATTTATTAAAACAAGGATTTTTAATATGAAAAGAAGTTTTATAGTTTCTATCTTATTATTAACTCATTTAATTGCAGAAGATGAAGCTTTATTTGATGCACTTGAAGAGGTAACAGAAATTGCTACAAAAACAAAGTTAAATTTAGATTATGTTCCTGGAACCGTAAGTGTAATTTATGGCAAAGATTTAAAAGCAAAAGGAATTACAAATTTAAATCAATTGAATGCCTATGATATGGTCATTGGGATGGAGTCAAGTGCATTAAGCTTACGAGGAGTAGGTGCAATGTATGGGGCTAATGGAAATAAAATAAAATGGCTCATTAATGGCAGAGTAATTGAGAGTGAACTTAGTTCTTGGGGTGTTGGTAGGCTTTTTATTCCAATTCCCATAGATTATATAGAAAAAATAGAGTTTATAAGAGGAGCTGGTTCGGCTATTTATGGTGGAAATGCAATATTTGGAGTTATAAATATTATCACAAAAAAAGATACAAATGCTTTTTTTGGAGGATATGAGTATTTAGGTGGAAGCAATAAAGCTAGAGAAATAGGAACTTATGGATATATCAAAGAGGGAGATTTATCGTTAAACTTAAATTTATCAAAATATTTAAGTGATGGATATGATTTATATGTTGGAACAAAAGGTCATTTTTATAATGATATTGACGGACAACAACATCCTGAATATAAAGATGGAATGCTTGGTGCAAACTCAAAAGCACACAATATAATGCTTGATGCAAATTATAAAAATTATAACTTATGGATATATCATTTTGCAACAAAAATAGGGCAAGGTTATGTTGATTGGTATCCAACTGATTATCTTGCTCCAAATAATGGTAGCTATCACAAGGCTTCAATCTCTACATTATTGGGAGTAGAAAAAAAGTTTTATATAAATGATGATTTAACAATTAGCCCACAAATAGGAATGATTAAATATAAAAATCCTGTAAATAATTATGTTAAATTTCCCATTGGCTTTTGGGATTTTGATGAGAATAAATATATTGATATGGATTATGAAGATGAGAAGAGTTATGGACAAATTGATTTAGATTATAAATTAAACTCTCATAGATTAAGCTCTGGAGTATTTTTTCAAAAAACAAAAGCTTTTAATGATAAACTTACAAGAAATTATCATATTGATAATCCAACCTCAAAAGAGTGGTATGAACGAACAATCTTAAAAACCCATAGAACACGAATACAAAAAGCTATTTATGTACAAGATATTTTTGATATAAATGATAAAATGACACTTACAACTGGCTTAAGATATGATAATTTTAGTGATGTTGATAAAGCTTATTCACCAAGAATTGCGGGAGTTTATGCAATGAACGACTCAAATATTTTAAAAGCACAATTTTCAAAATCATTTAGACCGCCATCTTTTTTTGAACTATATGGATATATGACTCCAAAACCATTAAAACCTGAAATTGTAGATACAATCGAACTTGCTTATATTTTTAAATCTGATTATGGAACTTATAAAAGTACGATTTTTGACTCAAAAATGAATAATATGATTATTCAACACTACTACTCTTACTATTTTGAAAATTTAAAAAAAGATGCAAATGTTAGAGGAGTTGAGCTTGAGTATGATTGGAAAAGTAAAAATTTTGAAATTGGTTTAAATGGTGCATTTTATGACACTCATAACAAAGAAACTTTTAATAACTTTTCATTGAGTTCAAAATTTATGGGAAATGCTAATTTAAAATATATTCTCAAACAAGGTGAATATTTAAATCTTTGGTATCACTATATTTCAAAAAAACCTTTAATAGAAAATAGTTCTAATGGCTATTTGTCAGCTCAAGATTATGTAAATGCGACATATACTACAACTTTTAAAGATGTCGAATTAAACATTGGAGTAAAAAATTTATTTGATAAAGTTCAAGAGACTTTATATATGCCACTAAATCCAAAAAATAGCGAAGGTATCCCATATATTGGGCAAAGCTTTTGGGTAAATTTTAATTATAGCTTTTAGCCAAAATGAATATAAAAAAAATATTTATACTCAAGATATTAACCATAAATATGGCATTTAGTATGGTATTTGCAAATGAGTTAGTATCTCAAAGTAAAATATTTCCTCACTTTTTAACTTACGATAAAGATATAAAAGATAAAGTATTTGATAATTGTATAAATTTTGTAATAATTTATGATAAATTTTCGCAAAATAGTGCAGAAAAATTAAAAGATTTGATACTAACAGAACACTCTAATAAATTAAATGATTATAATTTAAATGTGATTTTAAGCGATACACTAGAGAGTGAAGTATTAAAAAAAGCAAGTGCCGTATATCTATTTGATATAGATGATAATCTTATAAATGAAATCACAAACTTTACTATAAAAAACCATATTATCACTTTTGCACTAAATTCAAATATGTTAAAAAAGAATATTACAATTTCACTTTTAATTGCAAAAAAAGTTCAACCAATTATAAATCTCAAAGTTTTAAAAGATTCAAACATCACACTTTCACACAAAATTTTTAAAGTTTGCAAAGTTTATGAATAAAACTTAAAGCAACATATTCAATTTATCTTCTAACTTCTTTTGATTTAAATGTTCAGGCTTAATTAAAAAATTTTTATATTTCATATTCAAAACTCCAAGCTCAATTGCTTGTACTAAAATATCTTTTTTTGGTGCAGAAAATAGGAGTAAAAAATTAACCTCATCATCTTTTATTTTATACATTTTTTTGTATTTTTTAAAAAAATCTTTCACATCAAGTGTTCTCATCTCATAATCAAGTATTACCAAATCTTGTTTTTTTATAGATTTATCCAAAAGTTTCAAAGGTGTCGTAAATCCACTCACTCTATAACCAGTCGTAATACTTTCAATAATAGCTTTCATTTTTAGCATTTCATCCATATCGCTATGAATAATCGTAATTGTCTTATTATTTATGATTTTTAAATACTCCAAAAGTTCAAAAAGTTTTGCATTCTCTTCACTAATTTTATCTTTATCAACCGATTTTAAGTGATACTCTAAAAATGTTTGAGTACTAAAACCTCCCGTAATTCTTGATTTTTCAAAAAAGTTTCTAATAGGTTTTGAGTGTTTTGCCTTTTCCCACATTATCGTATCTAATTGATGACACTTTATATTTAATAAACTTAATAATTTTTTATCATAATCAACATAAACATTTTCAAATTTACCAACAAATTCATCATAATAAGCATCTCTAAAAGTTTTCAATCCATCATTTAATCCCAAAAGTTCTTCTTTGAAAATCGCTAAATTATGCATCAAATCGGCATAAATTTTATTATCACTTTTGTATTCATTAACTGTCGCTTCATAATCAGGTGCATTTTTTCTAAGTTCAGAAATATACTTTTTTTGAGATTGTAATTTTTCGTGCAAAAGTCTAATTTTTTTATTCGCAACATCAATAGTATATTTCAATTTTTCAGCTTTATCATAATAAAACATATAATCTTCTTGAAGATGTAAAAATATCTCTTCATAAGCTACACTCTTTGGACTTCCCATACTTTTGCTAAAGCCATCATAAATACTCTCAACTTTCAAAAGATTCTCTTTAGCATCGTTAAGATTTGATAGCCTAAGTGTATGGTCTATATCTATCAAATTATTATAAGCCGTCATCATAAATCGTTTCATTCGTTTGTAATCAAGCTGTTTTTTACCTTTTATCTCTTGTTCAGTATTTTTTAACTCTTTTGTATAAATATCCACATACTCTTCAATACAATCCTCAATCGATTTTTTCAAAACTATTTCGATTTTTTCAATCTCTTCAATCTCTTCTTCTTTTTCTAAATCTTCACTATTTATTTTTTCCATCTTTTCTTCTTTTTCTTTTATTTTTACAAGTGAACTTAAAATATTTTTTAATTCACTTATTTTAAATGGTTTTGAAATTGCTCCAACAACTCCAAGATTTTTTAACTCATCTTCATCCATTGCTGAAACTTCAGTAGATATTAAAATAATATTTAATCTTTTATCTAAATTTTCCTTTTTTAATTCTATAATTAATTCTCTTCCATTCATAATAGGCATATTTACATCTAAAAACAGATAATTTATCTCTTCATTTTCTTTTATTAATTCTAAAGCTTCTTTGCCATTTTGAGCCTCTTTAATAGAAAAATCATCAATCTCTTGCAAAGTTTTTTGAAAGATTTTTCTCATTGTAGCACTATCATCTACAATTAATATACTCATTATATTTTCCTATAAATTTATTTTATAAGAAAAATTTTATCATTTAAATTATTTATATCTTATAAAAATATAAATTTTAATCATTTTAATAATTTATATCCAACTCCAGCAAATAAAATAGAGCCAAACACATTTAATAAAATATTTAAAATTCCTAAAAAATAATTTGTTTTAAGTAGCAAAAAACTTTCAATTGCAAATGTTGAAAATGTAGTTAAACCACCAAGAATACCAGTGGTTAAAAATGATTTAATATTAGGAGCAATTTCAATTGTAGAAAAAAAAACAAATAAAACACCTATCAAAAAACTACCAATAAGATTAACCGATAAAGTGCCAAATGGCAGTTCGTGTAAAAAAGTTTTATTTATAAGTATAGTTAAATAAGCCCTAAGCACAGCACCAATAAAACCGCCAATTCCTATTGCTAAAATTGTTTGTAAACTCAAAATTAACTTTTACCTTTGTTCTTTGCATCTAATTTTATAGTTAACTCTTTTGCAATATTTTTATATAACTCCATAAATGCAAGTGGATATTGTTTTGAAGTTTCGTGATTTAATTTAAATGAAATTGTCGTTGTACTATTTTTAGATGAAATAACTGAAGCAGTTCGTGGAGTTTGAAAAATAGCAGCAATTTCTCCAAAAACTTGCCCAGCTTTTAAATATCCAACAGTATTATTATTTACAACTATTTCACACTCTCCCATCAAAATAAAAAACATTTCTAAACAAGTGCTACCCTGTTCTACAATAACTTGACCTTGAGAATATTTTTGAAATTCCACATCATTTATAATGCTAATTAAACTCTTTTCAGAAATATTATCAAATATAGAAATTCTACTTTTTATTTGCAAAAGCTTTTTAAGTGCAACTGGTAAATTACCTGTTTCTTGTTGTATTTTTTCAACTTGAAGCCTCTTTTGAAATGCCTCCATCTCTTTTAATAAAGAGATATCTTTTTCACTATACTCTATACAATATTTTGCATAAACATCTTTACTACTCATTTAATTTACTCCATTCATCTAAACACTCTTTTAGATATGCGTGCCAACCATCAGATTTTGATTGTCCAATATTTATATTTCGCAAATAGTACTCTATAAATGTTTTTGTACTATATTCACCCCTAATTTGCGAACGGTCAAAAAAGTTTTTGATAGCTTGAGATTGTTTTGCTTTAAACCATAAAGTTTTATCAAGATAGTAAATTTTTACATTTATAACTTTTTCAAGGGAATTTATAAAATAATCCCTAACATGCTCAAATTGTGAATAAAACTCTTCAGCCGCATCTTCTTCTAATTTTATTAAAGCTCTATTTAATTTAACTAAAAGTTCTTTTGCATCAGCATAATTTGAAACCGCATCCACATATCTTTTTTTGAGTATTTTATGCTTTTTAAGTTGATTTTCATCTTTTGGTTGACCCATTGCATTTATCTCATTTTCAGTAGCTTTTACTATCGTAAAATAACCGTTTTTTTGAGCCTCAACTCTTGTAACATCACTTACTAAATCCCTATAAGGTTTAATTTGTTCTAAAAAATCTCTTTTATAAATAATTTTCCCAATCTTTGTCTTTTTCACAAATTCAGTATAATATTCATATAAATTATTCATATCATTATAAACTTTAATTAAAAAATCATCCAAAATTTCAGGGTCAAGAGATTTTAAATTATTTAGTGAAGTTGTAATAAATCGCATAAGTTTTACATAATTTATCTTTGGTTCACTCAAAGAGTGAGTTTCAATCATATTTAAATTAAAATCATTTATATAATCAACCTCTTTAAAATACTCTTTCATAAATTCTGCAACTAAAGCTTTAATTTCTTCTTTTTCTAATGTTTTAACCTCTTCGCTTTTTCTTTGTGCTAAAGTCTTTTTTACTTCAGGTTGTTTTTGCTCCAATTCAAGCCCTTTATCGCTAAATAAAATAAATTATACATATCTTAAACTTAAATTAACTTATTTAAATTAAGTTTAATTGATTTCAATAGAAATATTGAAAATTGCCCCTATTCTCCTATCATTTTCATCATAATAATTTAGTGCTTCAATATCACCTCTAAAACTTCTTTGAATAATAGTTTTTGACATATAAAGCCCAACACCAGTACCTTTTCCTTCCTCTTTTGTAGTCACATAAGGTTCAAAAATTTTATTTAAAAGTTCATTATCAACTCCACCAGCCCTATCTTTAATAGAAATAGTTAATAATCTATTAATTTTTTGTGTACTAATTTCAACTATTTTTTCAATACCAATCTTATCTTCATAAGCATCTCTTGCATTTGATAGAATATTTAATAAAACTTGTTCTAACTCATTTTTATAACCATTTATAATATAATTATCTTCAATTTCAATAATAAATTTTATCCCTCTACTTTCAAATTGAGGTTTTATAAGCTTTATAACTTCATCGATAACAACATTAAAATTAAACTTTTCTCTATCTTTATTTGGTTTAAAAAAATTCATAAAATCATTTATCGTTTCACTCATTTTTTGAGTTCTATAAAGAATTGAGTCTATATTTTGCATTAGCGACTCATCATCTAATATTCCAAGTTCTTTTTTGATTTTAATATCACTTGAAGCAGCTGAAATAACTGTTAATGGTTGTCTCCATTGATGTGCTATCATACTCATCATTTCGCCCATTGCAGCCATTCTTGATTGATAAAATGCTAATTTTTCTTGTTGCATCTGTTTTTTAATACTTTTTTTAACTCTCTCTTCTAATTCAATATTTATCCTTTTTAACTCTTCATTTTTTTTATTTAATGAATTTTGATAAATATTTAAATTAAGCATAACTTCGCTTTTTACGATTAGCTCTTCAATTGAAAAAGGTCGTTGAATTAACACATTTACACCGTTTTTTAATATTTCAGCAACTTTATAAGTATCCAAAAAGGCTGAAGAAATACCGACAATAGGTAAATCTACAAAATCACTATTTTTTCTAATTTCATATAAGATATCTTCAGTTTTTAAATCTGGTAATTTTAAATTCAAAATCACTAAATTAATATCAAAATGTCTAAGTTTATATAAACCCTCATTCGCATTTTCAGCATTTAAAACTTTATAATTTCTAAGCAAAAAAACATTTTCTATTAAATTTTTAATAAGCAAATTTTTTTCTATTAATAAAATTTTATAACTGCTATTTACCTCAAGTTTGCTAATTAAATAGATAATTTGCTTCACAATATAATCAAGTGGATTATTCTTAGAAAAATAATCAAGTATTCCAATTTGAAAAAAATGCTCTCTAAGTTTCACATCATCATTTGAAGTTAAAATAATAACTTTTGTCGTCTTTTTTGGAATTTTAAATAGTAACTCTTTACCATTTCCATCAGGTAAAATTAAATCTAAAATTATAAAATCATAACTATTTTTAGATAATTTCTCTTTTGCTTGTTGTATATCAAAAGCCGAATCTACATTATAATTGTAATTGTGATTTTTCAGGGATTCACTTATAAAAGAGTTTACAGTTTTTGAATCATCAACTACTAAAATAGATTTTTTTTCATTCATTATTTTTTAAACTTTAATAAAAGAGATAATTTTTTCTTTTATTTCTTCTTTTTTTACTATATCTTTATGAATAATTTTTTTATGAAATAACTCTTTTATCATTGTTGGAATTGTGATATTAAACTCTTTTTGAATAAATTCAATCGCTTCCAAATCCCTATACTCATTTTTATCGTTTTTTAGTGCATTCATAACAGTTGGTGAAAATTTCGTCCATTCAG
Organism: Helicobacter cetorum; assembly: GCA_022729755.1. Lineage (GTDB taxonomy): Bacteria > Campylobacterota > Campylobacteria > Campylobacterales > BB28 > BB28. The sequence continues at coordinate 58,714 of DZAZ01000003.1, forward strand.
CCGTTGAGCAAATTATCGTCTTTAAACTCTCTTGTTTTAAATCCTCATAAGCTTTAATACAAGTCGCAGTGTGTGGGTCCATCATATAATTTTCATTGATTAAGTAATCTTTAATAGTTTGCATTCCATACTCATCATTTGAAAAAGTCGCATCAAAATCTTCTCTTAAAACTTCAAGTTCTTTAGCACTCAATTTATAAACCCCATCTCTTTCAAGTTCTTGCATCAACTCTTTTGTTCGCTCACTTCCAAACTTATCAAATAAAATCCTCTCCACATTTGAAGATTTCAAAATATCCATCGCAGGAGAAGTCGTTTTTATCAATGTTTTTGAATTTAAATCATAAACTCCATTTGTCAGCAAATCAGTTAAAATATTATTCTGATTTGAAGTTATCAAAATCTTTTTAATCGGAAGTCCCATTTTTTTGGCATAATAAGCCCCCAAAGCATTACCAAAATTTCCACTTGGAACTACTATGTAAATCTTTTCACCATATTTTATTTCAGCCCTTCTTACCAACTCTAAATATGAGTGAATATGATAAATTATTTGAAAAATAATTCTTCCAAAATTGACCGAATTAGCAGCAGAAAGCTTAATATTATCTTTTTGCAACTCCTCTTTAAATTCACTTGAGCTTAAAAGATTTTTGAGTGCATTTTGAGTATCATCAAAATCCCCAATAACTCCAATAACTTTGATATTTTTACCATCTTCGGTTACCATTTGAAGTCGTTGAACATCACTTGTACCACCATTTGGATACAAACAAGCTACTTTAATATTCTCTTTATTTTTAAAACTCTCAAGTGTTGCTGGACCCGTATCTCCACTTGTTGCAGCTAAAATTAAATATTTTTCATTAAACTTTTTTGCAAGTGCTGATAAAATATATCCAAAAGGTTGAAGTGCCATATCTTTAAAAGCTCTTGTTGGACCGTGATAAAGCTCATTTACAAATAAATCATCTCTTACTTTAACAATCGTACAAGCTTCCTTATTATCGAACTTATCATATAAATTTAATGCTTCATTTATAACTTCATCTTCAATATCAATTTTAAACTCTTTTAAAAAATTAAATGCCAACTCTTTATAAGTTGTATTTAAATTCCATTGATAAAATTCACTCAAATCTGGCAACTCTTTTGGAACATAAAGCCCTCCAAAACTAGCCATCGGACTTAATATCGCTTGTGAAAATTCTATCTCTTTTGGTTTTTGATTATCATTTCCTCTAGTTTCAATAAATTGCATAAATATCCTTAAAATTATTTTCAAAATTGTAGCAATTCCGATGTTAAAATAAGTTCAAATTATCTCTAGTAAAAGCATATTTTTGATAAAATTTCTTAAAATATTATTAACAAGGTTATAATAAAAATGAATATAAATTATAAAAAAAGTGTAGAATTACTAAAAAAATACTCATATCACTACTATATTTTAGATGAACCAATAGTTAGCGATTTTGAGTATGATAAATTATATCACGAGATTAAAAAATATGAGAATGCTCATAAAGACGAGATTGACCCAAATTCACCAACCCAAAGAGTTGGAGAAGTAGTTTTAGATAAATTTGCAAAAGCAAAACATTTAAGCAAAATGTATTCACTTGATGATATTTTTGATAATGCTGAACTAAATGAGTGGTTAGCAAAAATTAATGCAGATGAGTTTTATTGTGAGCCAAAATTTGATGGGGCGAGTTTAAATTTAATTTATGAAGATGGAAAATTACAAAAAGCTATAACTAGAGGAGATGGCGAAATTGGCGAAGATGTAAGCATAAATGCAAAAACAATAAAATCTATTCCACTTGAAATTGATTATAAAGGCTTAATTGAAATCAGGGGCGAAGTTGTAATTAGCAAGAGTGATTTTTTTAAGTTAAATGAAGAGAGAACCAAAAACACTGAAACACTTTTTGCGAATCCGCGAAATGCAAGTGCTGGAAGTTTAAGGCAACTCAATCCAAAAATCACAGCAAAACGAAAATTAACTTTTTATCCTTGGGGAGTTGGCGAAAATAACCTTGAATTTAACTCAAATTATGAAATGATGGATTTTATCTATTCGCTTGGATTTAAAAAACTCCCAAAAAGAAAGCTTTGCAATGCTAAAAAGATAGAAGAGTTTTACAATGAATTAATAAATGAAAGAGATGAAATTTCGATGATGCTCGATGGAATGGTAGTTAAAATCGATGATATTAAACTTCAAATTAGCTTAGGCTTTACTCAAAAATCTCCACGATGGGCAGTTGCTTATAAATTTCCAGCAATTGAAAAAATCACAAAAATAAATGATGTTATTTTGCAAGTTGGTAGAAGTGGAGTTATAACTCCTGTTGCAGTTTTAGAACCGATTGAGATTGAGGGAGTAATCGTAGAGAGGGCGACTTTACACAATTTTGAAGATATAAAACGAAAAGATATAAAAATAAATGATAGTGTGATTATTATTAGAAGTGGGGATGTGATACCAAAAGTTATTAAGCCAATGTTAAATTTAAGACAAAATCCAAAAGAGATAATAAAGCCAGAGTTTTGCCCAACTTGTAATCAAAAACTCTTAGATGATGGAACTTTGCTAAAGTGTCAAAATCTTGCTTGTCCAGATAGACTTATAAATTCACTAATTCATTTTGCTTCTAAAAAGTGCCTAAATATCGATGGTTTAGGCGATAAGATAGTTAAATTATTATTTAATGCAAATTTAATAAAAGATGTAAGAGATTTATTTAAATTACAAAAAGATAAACTTTTAAGCTTAGAGGGTTTCAAAGAGAAAAAAGCCCAAAATTTAATAAATTCAATCAATTCTGCAAAAAATCCACCTTGTCCTAAATTTATAAATTCACTTGGAATTGAGCATATTGGCGAAGTTGCGAGTAAAAAACTTTGTGCAAAATTTGGACTTAATTTTTTAAATTTAACTAAAGAAGAAATTTTAAGTTTAGATGGTTTTGGACAAGAGATGGCACTTTCAATCCTTGAATTTATCGAAGTTAATCAAGAAAAAATAGAAGAATTAATAGAAATTCTTAAACCAATTGAAGAAAAAATCGAAATTAAAAAATCAATTTTTAATGATAAAACCGTAGTTTTAACGGGAACTATGGCTAAATCAAGAGATGAGATAAAAGCTATTTTAGAGAGTTTAGGAGCAAAAATTGTAAATTCAATCTCTAAAAAAACCGATTTTGTGATTTATGGGCAAAATGCTGGAAGTAAGCTTGAAAAGGCAACAGAGCTTAAAATTGAAATCATTGATGAAGTAAAATTTTGGCAAATATTAAATGATTAAATCAATATCATAATTTTGTTTTATAGCTTCATATAAAATTATTCCAACAGCAATTCCCAAATTTATACTTCTTGCCTTTTCACTCATTGGAATTTTCATAGCATTTTCCCACTTTTTTTCCATAAGTTCCATCGATAAACCTCCATCTTCTCGCCCAAAATACAAAAAATCACCTTTTTGAAACTTCATTTCAAAATAATTTTTTTCTGATTTTGTAGTTGCAAAAAAATGTCTCTCATTTATAGGATTTATTTTCAAAAACTCATCCAAACTATCCCAAACTTTTAGCTTCAAATCTCCCCAATAATCAAGCCCAGCTCGTTTAACTGACTTATCATCAATATTAAATCCAAGAGGTTTAATTAAATGCAAAGTTGAATTACTAGCCACACAAACTCTACCAATAGTTCCCGTATTTCCAGGGATTTGTGGATTAACTAATACAATATTAAACAAAAAACTTCCTTATTTTTTAAATTAAAACACATTTTTTGTTTTTAGTTTAGCAAAAAGTAGTTTAAAAGTTAAACTTCAGAGAATTTTATAATTTCACATCCCTTGCTATAATATCACAAATATTTTACCATCTAAAAAAGCAAATTATTATAAAGAATTATTAAAAAAAGGGAGACTTACAGATGGTTATTATATAATAATGGCGAATTGAAGCAAAGTATAATGAATTATGTGTATAATGATGACTATCACGTCAAGCATTCTGAAATTGATAGACATTTAAAACTGAAGAAAGAGGGGTACATTTAAATGACTATAATAAGGGACTTGATATGAAGGTTTTGTAGTATGATATTCAAAACTCCTCATGTAAAAAAGGTTTTTTATGCTTAATAAATTTGAAATTTTAATTGTAGATGATACTCCAAAAAATATCCAAGTTGTGGCAAATCTCTTGAAAGATAATGCTTATTCACTCTCATTTGCAAACAATGGTAAGAAAGCTTTGGAGTTATGTCAAAAGAAACTCTTTGATTTAATATTGCTTGATATTATGATGCCTGAAATGGACGGGTTTGAAGCTTGTCAAGAGATAAAAAAGATAGATAAGTATATAGATGTGCCTGTTATATTTTTGACGGCAAAAACTGAAGTTGATAATATTGTAAAAGCTTTTGAAATAGGCGGAGTTGACTATGTTACAAAGCCTTTTAATTCGCAAGAACTTCTCTCAAGAGTGAAAACTCAACTTAAAATCAGAAAATTATCATATAATTTGATACAGTCCGAAAAAATGGCACTTCTTGGTTCATTAGTTGCTGGAGTTGCACACGAGATAAATACTCCTATTGGAATTTGTGTTACAGCCTCTTCTACTTTAAATAAGCGGGTTGATGAGTTTTTAAATAGTGAAAATATCGAACAATCAAAAGTACACATAAAAGAGTTGAATAGTTTAATTCTTTCAAATCTTTCTCGTGCTTCTGAACTTATAAAAAGTTTCAAGCAAGTTGCAGTTGACCAATCAAGTGAGAAGAAAAGAGTTATAAATTTGGCTGAATATTTACAAGAGTTGATAAATACACTAAAACCTCAATATAAAAAACAAAAACACAACTTAGAATTGATTTGCGATAAAAATATTCAAATAGAGGTGTATGCTGGGGCATTTGGGCAAGTTATCACAAATTTGGTAATCAACTCTATAAATCACGGATTTAAAGACTTAATTGAAAAAAACATTTCTATTGAAGTAATAGATAAAGAGGATTTTTTGGAAATTATATATAAAGATGATGGAGTTGGGATTGCTAAAGAGAATATTTCAAAAATTTTTGAGCCATTTTTTACAACTTCAAAAGAGGGTTCAGGTTTAGGATTAAGTATTGTGTATAATATCGTAACTCAAAAATTAAAAGGCACAATCAGTGTTGATAGTGTGTTAAATAACGGAGTTAAATTTAGTATAAAAATTCCTAAAGAGGATTGAAAATGAGAGAGTGCTGCTATAAAGATAAAACTTGGAAAGTTTTAATAGTTGATGATGAAGTTGATGTTTTGAGTGTTACAAAATTAGCTCTATTTGATTTTAAACATATGAATAGAGGCTTGGAGTTTATTGAAGCAAAATCAAAAACTGAAGCTATTTTAAAACTACAAGAACATCAAGATATTGCGGTTGCATTTATAGATATTATAATGGAAGAGAAAGATTCTGGATTAAAACTTGTAAAATATATTAGAGATGATTTAAATAACTATATGACAAGAATTGTAATAAGAACGGGACAACCTGGGGAATATCCAGAGAGAGAACTTATTCAAAAATATGAGATAAATGATTATAAATCTAAAGATGAATTGACTGAAGATAAACTTTTTTGCACGATGACTACGGCACTTAGAGCTTTTTGTGATTTGTATATGTTAGATTATTACAAAGACATTGAACAAAGAATGATAGAACATAGCAAACTTTCAGAAATGGGTGAAATGATTGGAATAATTGCACATCAATGGAAACAACCGTTAAGTTTAATCGCTATATATGTCGATGAGCTTGAGTTTTCAATAGAAGAGGATAAATTAGATAACAAAAGAGCGGCTGAATGTATCAAAAATGTTATTGGGCAAGTGCAATATATGTCAAATACAGTAAATGATTTTATAAATTTTCTAAAACCTCGCAACACGAAAAAAAGTTCATTTAAGTTAAAAGATGTTTTGAACTCAATTTCAAATATGTTAAATAGCATTCTAAAAAAACAATCGATTGAATATATAGAAAATATCGAAAAAGATTATATTTTAAATGGATATGATAGTGAATTAAAACAAGCTTTAATAAATTTAATAATCAATGCACAAGATTCTATTTTGGAAAAAAATATGAAAAATGGATATATAAAAATTGATGTAAAAGAGGTTGATAAAAATATAATTATAAGCGTTGAAGATGATGGTGCAAGGATTGATGAGAGTTTATTGCCTGATAAATTGTTTGAAAATCATATTTCAACAAAAGGTGAAAAAGGCTCTGGAATGGGCTTGTATATAACAAAATATATAATAGAGAGAAATTTCAAAGGTTCAATTAGTGCAAAAAATAACGAAAATAGCTCAATTTTCATAATAAAAATTCCGCTGGAGTTTTAAGTGTTAAAAGTTATATCTATTATTTTATTTTTGGCTATAAACCTATTTTCAAAAGAGTTAGAAAATATATCGCTTCAATTAAAATGGAGCAATGCTTTTCAATTTG
>DZAZ01000090.1 GCA_022729755.1 Helicobacter cetorum
TAATTGTTGGTGTTGTAATTGTTGGTGTTGTAATTGTTGGTGTTGTAATTGTTGGATTTATTGGCTCAATAAAAATTGGATTATCAACAATTGGAGCTACATAAATACTACTTGAAGATGAACTCACAATATTTGAACTTGAAGAGCTACTGCTTTCACTTGAATTTGAAGAAGATGAACTACTTGACATAGGATTTACAGTTATTATAAACTCTCTTCCAATTTTGCTAACTCCATTGCTAACAGTTACATTCAGCTCTACAGTTCCATAAGCATTAGTAATTGGTGAAACTGTTAAATCAAGATTTTGACCATTATAGTTTGCATAAGTAAGTGGATTTATCCAATTTTGAGTCAATAAAATAATATTACTACTATTCATCTCAACCGTAACATTTAAATCAAGTTGATTTATATCTGTAATGCCGTTTAAGCTGATATTAAACTCATTGAAATTCACATCTTTTGGTGAAATACTAATTATCTGCTCATAAATTGGTGGTGTAATTGTGGAATTACTACTTGAAGATGAGCTATTTTCACTTGAAGAATTTGAGCTATTTGAAGATGATAAACTTGAATTATTTGAAGAACTACTATTTTCACTTGAAGTATTAGAACTTAGTGAAGATGACGAATTACTACTTTCACTTGAACTGTTTGAACTTGAATTATTGGAAGAATTGCTACTTTCAGTTGAACTATTAGAACTTAGTGAAGATGACGAATTACTACTTTCACTTGAACTATTAATAATCTCTGATGATGAGCTTGATGAACTTAAAGAAGAGCTACTTAATTCGCTTGAAGAGCTTGAGCTACTCGAACTCAATGATGACAAACTTGAACTACTTGAACTACTTGAACTACTTGAAGAGCTTACATAATTTACTGTTACATTCATCTCTTTTGATATGGTTACATTTCCATCATTTACAGAAATATTTAACTCTACAACTCCATATTTATCGCTAATTGGTGAAATTGTAAAGTTTAAATCTTTAGTGAAATAGTTTGCATAAGTTAGTGGATTTGTCCAATGTTTTGTAATATTAAAAACTCCACTATCATTCATATCAATTGAGATATTTAAATCATCTCTATCTAAATCACTAATATTTGAGAGAGTTAAATTAAACTCATTGGAATTCATATCTTTTGTAGTATTTGATGGAATTGTGAAGTTTGGATTTTCATTCACATTTGATACATTTATAGTTATATTTTTCTCAAAATCAACAGTTCCATCATTAACTTTGATACAAGTTACATAACTATTTGTAGTTTCATAATCAAAAACTATTGCATTTTTTAATTGATTGCCTGAAATAGTAAAGTTATTATCACTTCCACAAAAGCTAAATGTATGAATATTGTTAGTATCACTATCAGTTGTATTTAGCTCTCCAATAGTTGTGTTAATTTCACTATTTTCTGTAATTGTATAGCTTGTTAGGTTTATGTCTGTTGGAGCAGAATTTGGAGGAGTTAGTGTTGTAAAGTCTCCGTTTCCAACTGTACTATTGTTTTCACTACTATCTTTTGCTACTAAATAATAGTAGTAATTTGTGTTTGAATTTAAGCCTGTGATTGTGATGTTTGCTTCGGTGTTGGCTGTTACTGCAATACTTCCATTTTTTACACTATTTGTAACTGTGTTATTTATTACTTGTTCATTCGTTGGTGTTGAGCTACTTGTTGCTACTACATAATACAAAGTTGCATTTTCGTTTGAAGTTGCATTTATCTCTGTGCTGTTTATAGTTGTGTTAAAGTCTTTTATGTCGCTTAGGGTAGGAGCGGTGGTGTCGGAAGCAGGTGCTGTGATTGTAAAATTACCTATAGCTGTCATTGTATATGCGGTCGAATCACTACCAACCCAATTAGCAGGATTACCAATCGCCGCTAACAACTCTGCCTTTGTTCCTGTTTTGATACCGTTGTATTTCATGTTATCAAAACCATAAATAGCACCAGAGCCACTTGTTCCAATAGAGGTATTACCAAGATTTGACATTAATGGAACGGCACTCGTACCACTGACTAAACCGACTGGTAAATTAGAAGCAGTTTGAGCTGTGATTGCTGTTGCTGTAGAGTTCCATTGACCAGCAGTGGAATAAAAAACTGACTGTCCTGTATCTGCAATATAGATAAAAGTTGCACCTGCTGTTGTCCCAGATGTTCCTTGATAAACGATAATTTGCTCACCAGATGTTTGAAATGATGTTCCAATAGCCCCAGATTCACCACTAAAACCATCTATATCGCTTCCTGTTGCTGTAATAAGTGTTCCAGCTGAAATATTTGATGGAACTGTCCATGTTAAATGTCCTTCCGTAGCCGTACCACTGCTATAAAAACTTCCATCATCGTTATAGCCAGCATCAGTAAAATGAATTACAGTTCCCGCATTTATATCTACAAGTGGAACAAAAGCCCATCTATAATTTGGTGAAGTTTCATCAGTATTGATGCCAACAACTGCAATATCTCCAGCCGTTAGAGTTGTAGGAGTTGAAGCTATTGTAGTTGTTACATCAACTTTTGTTACATTGCCATCGCTTATAAGATTTGGAGTAGCTTCATCATCTTGAGCAGTTACATAAATATCATAAGCTGTATTTGCACTCAATCCAGAAATAGTCAAATTTCCATCAAATCCTGCTCCACTTGTTGCACTGTTTGCACTTGCCACAATTGTGCCACCTGTATAATTTACTCCTGCTTTAACTTGTGCTGATGTTGGAGCTGTTGAGCCATCGGCTACTACTATATAATAAATTGTTCCATTTTCATCTAAACTTGTATTTAGATTTAGTGATGTTTGAGCTATATTTGCAGTTGCTGGAGTTATGTCGAATGTTGGTGGGGTAGTGTCGGAAGGAGTAGATGGTATGCCATCAAACTCAACATTATCTATAAACCAACCATAGGTGCCTGTAATTTTAATAGCCTTAACATCTGTTCGGTTAGTCAAAGCAAGAGAATCAGCAGAGGCTGTGAAAAAAGAGATAAATGGGCTTATAGCACCTGAACCACCATCTGATGACTCAGTTTCACTAAAATTTAAACTAAAGGAGAAAACTTGATTTGTCCTTGCTGTATCACTGTATGCTGTGATTGTAATAGTGCCAGTATCTTCTCTGCTTGAAACAAATTTACCAGCTTTAATTCCTGTAAATTTAAAAGTAGTTTGGTCACTTTTGCTTATGTAGAGTTCTTCTGAAAAACCAGAAAGGGTGAGCGCATAGACAACGCCGTTTCCATTCTGGCCATTGATGACATCTACATCAGCAATATACCCAATACCCTGTGCATCATTTCCCGAAAATGAGAAGCCACTTTCAATATATGGTTGCTGTGAAAATGGAAGGCTATTTGGTAAGGCTTCAAAATTAATAAGTGTTGTATTGCCATATAAATTACCAATTCCAAATAACAGTGAAGCCGTTAGGATTGAGAGTTTTGTTTTTTGTAGATTAAACATTTTGCTATCCTTTTGAAATAAAATTTTAAACCACTATAACAAACCCGTATCATTAAAACATCATTGAGAAACTTAAAGTTTGGTTAAATTTGTAAAAATGTTATGAAAAGTTGATTTTTTGTTTATGAATTTGCGAATATGTTATAATTTTTGTAAATAATTTTGGAGGTTTGAAAATAGATATAAAAGCACCTTTTAGAAATAAACGAAATGGAAGTTTTAAAGAAATTAATTATCGAACTCAGGTGATAGATTAAATAAAGATTGTTAAAACATAATTATATTTTCCTCATTTCATCTCTTTTTTACTAAAAACATACTAATATTAGTAACTATACTTCTTAATATTTGTAACTTAAAGGTAAATATATGCTAAAAGAGATACTTATCACTCAAAATCTACATTGGCAAAATAAACAAAAAAAATATATAAAAAGAGATAGGTTAGATAAATTAATCTCATATTTGCCACTTAAACAAATCATTACAATTACAGGTATTAGAAGATGTGGGAAGAGTTCATTAGTAAAAGAAGCAATTAACTACTTAATAGAAAATGGAGTTAGTGCTAAAAATATTCTTTTTGTAAATCTTGAACACCCATATTTTTTGGAGTTTCGCCACAATCCTAACTATCTTGAGACTATTTATGAAGAGTATTTGAAACTTTTTAATCCAAAAAATAGAATTTATGTAATCTTTGATGAGATACAATATTTTGACAGTTGGCAAGTTTATATCAAAAGCAAATATGAATTTAGTGATATAAAATATATTATTACAGGTTCTAACTCTTCTATGTTATCAAATGAGTTAAATACACTACTTAGTGGTAGAAGTTTAAATATTCATCTTGATACTTTTAGCTTTAGTGAGTTTTTGAGATACAAAAATATTTCATATTTGAATGAGATTGATAGAGTTGCTAATAAAATTGAAATTGCAATGGCAAAAAATGAGTATCTACTTTGGGGTGGATTTTATGAAGTTTTTGAGATTGATGATGAGATGATAAAAAGAGATATATTGCTTAGTTATGCAAAAAATATCATTTATCAAGATATTGTGCCACGATATGGGATTAGAAATAGTGAAGTTGTTGAGAGACTATTTTTTTATCTTTTATCAAACACAACAGGGATTTTAAACTATACAACTTTGGCAGATATATTTGGAATGAGTGATAAGAGTATAAAAGAGTATATAAACTATTTTGAAGATGTGTTTTTATTTAAACGAATTGATAAGTTTCATAATAAACCAAAAGAGCAGATAAAATCTATCAAAAAACTCTATACTCTTGATAATGGATTTTTGCAAATTGCTCCAAAACATTCTAAAAATTTGGGAAATAGTTTGGAAAATTGGGTATTTAATATATTAAATCAAAGAGGTGAAGTTTTTTATTTAAAAGAATCTAAAGAGATAGATTTTTATGCAAATAGAGAGCTTTATCAAGTATCTTATGATATTGAAAACGACAAAACACTCAAAAGAGAAGTTGAAGCATTTGAATATTTTAGAGATATTTCAAACAGTTTTAAACTTATAACTTTTGATATAAATAAAAATATTACTGATATTGAAGTTATAAGTATTGATAATTTCTCAATGATTTTATAATGATACGGCTTTGCTAAAATATAAAAATTAAGTTTATATAAGAGTTTTCATGATTAAATATATTTTTTTAATGCTTTTATCTATTAATCTTTTTGGATTTGAGAGTTTAATTATTTCTTATAATCAGCTATTTGTTGAAGTTTTTGTATCTTCTGTTTTGATTATTGCTTGTGTAATTAGTACGATTTTATTTATTATGATAAGAGAGTTTGCTTTTCTTTTTTACTCATTTTATACATTTTCTATGGCTACTATTTTAGCATTAAATAATCAATTATATTTTTATCTTTTTAATAATACACCTTATGAATTTATCATAGTTTTAAATATAGCTATTGCCTTAATATCTGCTTTGTGGTTTGTTTTGAGTTTTGTGAAATTTTTTGAAAATAGAGAGAAATTTAAAAAATATTTTATAGCATTTTCTATTTTTAGTTTTTTTGCTATTTTTTTAAACCACTTTTTAAATAGTTTTATCACAACAATTTTGCATTTTTTTGTAATATTAGCAACTCTTATATTGATAATTTTTATATTAGTTACAAATATTCACAAACATCCACTTGCAAAATTACTATTAATTGGTTGGAGTTTTGTTTTTTTGGGAATTTTATATAATATTTTATTATTATTTAAAATAGTTAATGATAATTTAAATTATGCTTACTATTATGTTTCTGGAAGCATTGTTTTTGAAACTTTAATTTTTGCCCTCGCTTTGGGATTGAAATTAAAATATAAAAATGATGAACGAATAGAAGCGATACAAAAAAGTCATAAACAGCAAATTATCATAGAACAGCAATCGCGATTTGCAACTATTGGAAAAGTTTTAGCAGGGGTTGAACATCAATGGAGAAGTCCTATCAACTATCTTTCATCTATCACTTTGGAGATGCAAAGCTCTATGTTTGGAAATGAGAATATAGAAAAAACTAAATTGCAAGAGTATATTGGATTGCTTGAAAACATTGTAGTAGAGATGGATAAAACTATGAATGATTTTAGATATTTTCATCTTCCAAATAAATCAAAAGAGAGTTTTGAAATTGGAAAAGTATTTAGTGAAACTATCACATATTTCATAAGATATTCAAATACAAAATTGGATTTTAAAATTGATAATAGTGAAAATCTTAAAATTATTAGTTATCCAAACTATTTTAAACATATACTATTAAATCTTTTAGAAAACAGCACAAAAATTGCAAAAGTTAGAGCGATAAAAAATTTAAAAATTGAGATAGAAATTATGAAAAAAGATGATTTTGT
>DZAZ01000091.1 GCA_022729755.1 Helicobacter cetorum
AGCATTCGCTATTTTACAAACCAATTTAAATGACGGGACAACTGATATTAGAACACTAAATTTATATACTTTTACAGTATCAGCAAGTGATAATATACTTTTAGATGAAAGGATAGAGATAGCTCCGAATTTTAACACCGTATACACTGTTAAGGTAAGTACTGGAAAATATATTGTTTATAGTCATAATACTAATGGTGCTAGTGAAATTAAAATAAGAATAATTGATATTTTAGGTACTACTGCACAAATAGGGGATTCAATTACAATGGATACGAATTACTTACTCTATCAATTTTTAGAAAATGGAGAAATTTTATTGTTTAAAAAATCGGATAAAAAATGGGTGATTATTTCAGTTTCAGGGATGACTTTAACGAAAGTTTCAAATGCAGACTATACAGAAAATGTTGATAGTTTTATTTCTACTGGAACGGGGGATGAATTTTTATATTCTTCTCCTAGTGAGTGGAAAATATTTTTTGTAGGGAGAAAAAATATTGATGTTAACAAAATAATAGGGGTTTATGCGAACGATACACTAGCAGATAATTCAGCCCCTGTATCAATAAGAAGCTCCATAGCTCCTTTTTATTCAGGGCTGACGCCCCTTGCTGATTATTATGTAAACGATAAAGGAGAGATGGTGACCAGCTCATCAAGTCCGAATGTAAAAATTGGTAAAGCCGTGAGTGATACGATTATTTCATTATCCCCTTTTATTTAAAAAAATGATTATAAAAAAAATTAAATCACCGACTCAGTATTGGAAAATTATCAATTTATTGATAGAAGCAGGAGAAGAAAGAGTTTATGTATACATTGGACTTTTCCAAAATAAGGGAGATACTCCTACTCGAGAAAATGCTTTAATAATAAGAAAATATAATTTTCATATTGAAGACTTCAGCAAACTCACTATTGAAAATTTTAATATTGCTGTTGAAGATTTATACGAAAAAATAAAAACTATGCCAGATTTTAACTAAAAAATTATGATACTAACAATTGAAACAACTTCAAAAAGTTTTTACGATTTATTAAAAGAGCAAGGGAAACTTGAAATTTTTAAATCTTCAAACGAGGGAGCTTTGGAGAGGAATATTGTCTTTTCAAATAAGAGCCAAAATTTTATATATTTTGAAACTTTAAACAATCAAGCAATAGCTGGAGAGTCTACTCCTATCCCACCATTCAGCAGTACAGAAACGGGGGAGGTAAGTTTTAATATTCGAGAAATAACTGAGCTAATGCTTATTTCGGAAAATTCAAGCTCTGATATAATAATAAATACTTTTATAATATAAAAATGGGATTTACTAGACCACAAAAAGGCGGTGGGGGTGGAGGGACAACTGATACTACTCACCTCCAAAATCAAATCACCGACAATGCGCAAGGGATTTCACTTCTTTATGAAACGGTAAATAATCTTACAAGTTCGAAAGGGGAAATTTCAAGCTCCACTTCTCAAGTTATAAATACTACTGAAGACTTGCTAACTTTTGAAGTATCTCAGCCAAGTATAGATACAAGCATTTTTGATTTTGACGACTCTCAAAATTACATTACTTTTAAAAAAGCGGGGAGTTATAATTTCTTTTCTACTCTTGAAATATCTAGCTCCACCTCTGGCTCTAAAACTATTGATTTCAACTTAGTAAATGTAGCTGATAATACGATTATTAAAAACCATCAAATAGTATCAACAATCTCAGCAGGTACTACAAAATCATTTAAAATAAACACTCCTTTACTTCTTATAGGTTCGCAAGTCCCTTTAACAATAAAAATTGTAAAAGTGGCGGATAGTGTAGGTGGAACAATAGAAGAATTTGAAAGTGTTTTGACTAGTGATAACACCTCAAACGGGGGGGAAATGTTAAAATCCGTATATGATACGGGAGACAATGGAAAAGTAGATAAAGCTGAAAATTCTGATACTGTAAACAATCTAACAGTAGAAACTGCTGTGCCTGTAGGGGCTTTATTTACGGATACTGTTTACGACGATACAGATATTCAAGAAGAGGTTGATTTAAACACAGGGAGTAGGCACTCTCACAGCAATAAGTCGATTTTAGACAATATAACCGCTAGTTTTACTGATGAAGAGAAAACCAAACTATCAAATCTTGAAGAAAACGCTACAAGCGACCAAACAGCAACAGAAATAAAAACATTATATGAAAGTAATTCTGATACAAATGTTTTTACTGATAGTGAGAAAACCAAACTATCAAATCTTGAAGAGGGTTCTACGGGAGACCAAACAGCCGAAGAAATAAAAACATTATACGAAAGTAATTCTGATACAAACGCCTTTACTGATAATGAGAAAACTAAGCTATCAAATCAAAGTGGAACAAATACAGGAGACCAAGATTTATCAATATATGAAATATTAGCGAATAAAAAAACTGATATTGAAGCCAATAAAACAAGTGATGAAGTTTTTGCAAGTATAAAATCTATTTATGATTGGGTTTATAATTTTTTTATTGATAAAGATAATATAAAAACAATAAACTCTCACACTCTTATAGGAACAGGAGATTTAATTATAAAAGAACCTAACATTAGTGTTAGCTCTGTTTCATCTGATTATACAGCAACAACTAACGACCAAACGCTTATTGTAGATACAGCAAGCGGAAATGTTAGCATAACTCTCCCTTCTACAAGTGGGAATTCTGGTAAAATTTTTCATATAAAGAAAATAAAAAGTGAAAATAATGTAATAGTTACTCCTGAAGGAACAAGTACTATAGACGACGACGCAACAAAAACAATAGCTCTTCAATACACTTGTATGTCAATACAATGCAACAATGATAACTGGTTTATAATTTAATAAAAAAATATGTCTTATTTCCCACCTACTCAGCAACAATCAAGTGCTGTTAAAGATACTATTTACTCACTCCCAAAATCTTACGGGCAATTATCCTTAAAATCAGCACCAGATACAGTAGTCTCTTCCTCGTCCACATCCTTTAAAGATTATATAAATAAATGGGGAACTACAAAGGTTTTTACTGCGAGTGCAACAAATACTTGGCACACTCTCTGGACTTATACAGGCGCAGGGAATTTATATAATGTTATTACTCCAGGATTAGGTTCTACGGGGGTTATGAAAATAAAAATAACTATAGACGGAGAATCAAGTGAAATTTCAGAATCTACGGGTACATATAGTAGGATATGCTTAGGGTATTTTACACTTGCTTATTCTACTTCAAATTCGGCAACATACACCTCTCACCTTTTAGGGGAAAATACCTATCCAGATAATGGGTTTAAATATCCCTATATTAATAATGTAATGATAGCGAGTCCTATGATGGCAAAATCGAATAGTCGAGTAAATATAAGATTTAATCAAAGCATAAAAGTAGAAGTGCAATATTCAGTAGCATTATATAATTCTGCACCTTACACAGAGGGGTATGCAACCTATTTATTAAATTAAAAAAAAATGGAGACAAGAAAAATTAAAATAGGGTTTTATAAGAACTCTAAAACTTTTTTCGGGAGTATCATTCGACTCCAGCAACGACTTCAAGGGTTTTTAATTGACGATTGGAAATTTTCTCATACTGAAATAATTTTTTGTGATTTAACTAAAAAAGAGAAAAAGGATTTATTTTTTTGTGAGTACATTAAATCACCTATGCAAGGGGAGGATATATTTTTTTCCTCTTCAGAAATAGACGGGGGTGTTCGATTTACAGAAATTTTAGAGCCGAAAGTGGAGAATTGGGATTTTATAGAAATAGAGATTAAAGAGAGCCAATTTTTAAAGGCTTTACGGTTAGCTAAAAAACTCAATGGTTCAAAGTATGGAACATGGAGTATTCTTTTCGCACAAGCATTAAATTTTAACATATCAAGTAAAGGTACATATTTTTGCTCGCAAGTATGTACGATTATTCTTAATGAAATTTTTATAAATAAATTTTCAAAAAGTTTCTTTTCTATGTATACTCATTTTATAAATCCAGCGAAACTTTCGACTCGATTAAAAGATTTTTTAAAAAACCTATGAAATACAAATATTATAAAAAAAATAAATACAATCGGAGAGAGAAAGAAGCTCAAAAAAAAAGGGGGGCTGTAGTGTTAGGTGGTGTTTCTGCTTTATCACTTCTTATTATTCTCTTATTTTTGGATACACAAACTATTATTAAAAACTTATGGATGTAATTATTGGAGCAATTGTGGGAGTATCTACGGGGTACTTAGCATTTAAAACACAAAAAATAAATGCAGAAAAAGAGGTTTCAATTGCTTTGATAAATTCGGGGCAAACTCTACTTGCTGAACTTCAAGAAGAAAAGAAGAAGTGGGGGATAAAGGAAGAAGAATTAAAAAATCTTTTGTTTGAATGCTCGAAAGATTGGAGTGAGGCGACAAAACTCATAAAAACTCAAGAATTAAAGATAAAAGAACTTGAAACACGGATTGCATACTTAGAGGAAAATGAGCTTAAATTTAAAGAAAAAGAGCTTGAATGGGGAGAGAAAGAAAAAGAGCTTATTTCAAAAATCTATCAAAAATAATGGTAAATAGACTTTATAAAATATTAGAGGCGACAAGTGATTGTATATCTTCTATTAAAGACTCCTCTTTTAGAATTTTTGAAAAAATCATAAAAAACGATAACAGGAAAATTGAAGAGTTAAATAAAATTCATAAAATATTGGGAATAATTGCTATAGAGTTATTTATTCTCATTGTTATTTCTCTATAATTTAAAAAAATCAAATGGAAATACTACAAACTAACAAAAAAACAGCCGGGGAAAATGAAAAAAAATATCTTGTTATCCATCACACAGGAGATGATAATTATTTAAGAATGAAAAAATACCTTTCAGGAGACTATGTAGAGGGGGGTAGGAATGTATCAGTACATTATGTGATAGGGAAAGGCGGAGAGGTGGCAAAAATTGGCTCTCACGACAATATACTCTGGCACGCTGGATTAGGAAAAATCCCTAATACAAAAAAAATAATAGATATGAATAAGATTTGCATTGGAGTTGAAGTTTGCTCCAAAGGGGCTGATTTTTCTGATATACAGAGAAAAGAAGTATCAAAATTGATAAAAAGTGTTTGTGAAACAGAGGGGATTTTAAAAGAAAATGTAATTCGTCATGCTGATATTTCTGGATACAGAGGAAAGTGGGATATTGGACCAAATTTTTATACTCCTTATTCGTGGAATGAATATATAACAACTATTTTTATGAAAGATACAGAACAAGAAATAAAAGACGATAAAATAAGAAAAACTTTTAGCTCTCTATGCTCTTCTAGCTGGTACAGTGCAAGTACAGAATTAAGAGTAATTTTAGAGAGAATAAAAGAAGAAATGGAAAGAGAGAGTGAGTAAATTTTAAAAATACTTAAAAATTTTTAAACCAAAAAAAGACCTCTTGCGAAGTCTCTTTTTGGTATTATTTTACTTTTACAAAAAAGCAATTTCATTTTACAGGTGATTTATTCTTATGTAAATACATTTTTCATTTTCCCCACTCCCCTCCCCTCCCCTACTCTCCCCTACCACTCCCCCGCCCTCTTCTACCCGCTTCTCTCCTATGTTTTCTCTCTTTTCCCTTTATAAGTGTTTAACAAAAAAACCTCTTGATTTTGTGCTTTATATTTTGTAGAATGTTCTCAGATAATAAAAAATTGGTATGTACGAGATACCTTGGGAGCGACACCCTCAATAAACGGCACCAATCCGAAAATGCACTCGTACTGTATTTTCGGATTTTTATTTTATAAAAAATGAATATTCAACAACAATTTAAAGGATTGAAAGAGTGTATAGTGAAATTCGTGGTTGGGTTATCACTATGCATTCTTTTGATTTTTTAAATAACCGTTTAACCCAACCTACAATGAAAAAAGATACATTTTATTTTTCTCACGATTTTAACGCTCATAACGACCCTAAAATAATCCATTTAAGGATGGAGTTAGGATTTGAGGGGTATGGTTTATTTTGGGGGATAATTGAAAAAATGGCGCAAGAAGAGAAACATTTTCTTTTAAAAAATTATAAATTACTTTCCTTTGAGTTTCGATGTGAAGAAGAAAAAATAAAAAAAATAGTGGAAGATTTTTCACTGTTTGAGTTTGATGAAAAAAATTTTTGGAATAAAAGATTGGATAAACATTTCGGGGAAAGAGAAAAAAATTTTACAAAAAATAGTGATAATGGGAGGATTGGAAATTTAAAAAGATGGAATAATGATTTATACAAAATGCTTATAAAAGGGGAAATA
>DZAZ01000031.1 GCA_022729755.1 Helicobacter cetorum
TTGATGTTGTGAATGCTTTTGGTATAAAAATCACAAGAAGTGCCTTGGATATGGCGACGAGGCTAGTTTATGTGGAGATAATGCCCAATAAAACGGCTGAAAATACGAATATTTTTTTAGAAAATGTGATAAAATTCTTTCCGTTTGAGATAAAAAAAGTGCTAACAGATAACGGCAAAGAATTCACTGACAGATTTAATAATGCCCATAAAAAGCCAACTGGTAAGCATATTTTTGATAAAACTTGTAGCGAAAATGAGATTGAACATCGCTTGAGTGCACCTTACACCCAAAAAACCAACGGAATGGTTGAGCGAATGAATGGTAAAATTACTGAAAATGTGCTTGATAGGATAAAGTTCGAAAGTAAGGGCGAATTGAAGCAAAGTATAATGAATTATGTGGATAATTATAACCATCACATCAAACATTCAGGGATAAGTCGTAAAACCCCGATTGAGTGTTTAGAAAGCTGGTTTAAAGAAAAACCAGAGTTGTTTAAAGTTGATATTGAGACATTTAAAAATGTGGAAAAAGGGTTGTATTTAAAGGGACTTGACAACTATGAATGTTTATTTTGAATGAATTGGTAGAAATGTTGCTTAATGTAACATTTAAAGGTGGAAATAAATTTTATAAAAAGTTGTCTTGACTTTTCAGTCCATTATAAAACTAAAAACCCCATTGATTTCTCACTATCAAAATTACCACTCACTTCTCTTTCTATCTCTGAAATAAAATCCAAAATAGTAAAGATAGGTTCATCTTTTGTAGCAACTTTATAAGCAGTATTTTTAATAATTAAACTCACTTGTCCACCCGTTAAATTATGTTTTGCTAATACCTCCTTATTAAATCCACTTTCATATGGTGCATTTTTAGGTAACAATTTTTCCCACAATTCTAATCTTTCATTGAAATTTGGTTTTTTAAATTCTATTTTATGATTAAATCTTCTTGAAAAAGCTGGGTCAATTGTTTCTAATAAATTTGTAGTTGCAATTAAAACTCCCTCAAATCGCTCAATTTGTTCTAAGAAAATATTTTGCATTTGATTGTGCATTTTATCAGCTCCACTATTTGCAGTTGTAGTTCTTGAGCTTAAAAATTGGTCAGCTTCATTTAATAGTAAAATTGGCTCACTTTTAGTTTTAACACTTAAATCTTTATAAGTATCAAAAATTTTTCGTACATTTTTTTCACTCTCTCCTACATACATTGATAAAATTTTAGAGCAATCAAAACTTAAAACTTGTCTTTTAAGAGATTTTGCAAATGAGAGAGCTGTTATGGTTTTGCCAGTTCCTGGACTTCCGTGAAAAATTATCTTTGCATCAAAGCTTTTTAATTTATCTTTTATGCCCCAATCTTTTAATAAATTTGCAACTTTTTTATCCATCTGTTTTAAAAGCCCATTTAAAGTCTCTCTAGTTTTATGATGAAGTACAACATCTTCAAGATTAGTCTTTGGTTCGATAAATTCAAAAATTTCCTGCTCTTTTATCAACATTTCAAGTTTTATCTTTTGAGTTTTTTTCTTTTTTTGTGGATGCATAATTTTTTGCAAAACTTCTTCAGGTATAAAAAAACTTCTGCTAATCCCACCAAAAGGCGAAAGCATTTCATCATAATCAATAATCGCTTCTTCAACTAATTTTGAACTCTCTTCAAGCAAAGCTCTATTTTTAATTCGCTCATAATCATCAAAACTAATCAAATCTATAAGTGCATTCATATCTCTTAAATTATCGTCAGAAATCGAGTACTCTTCTTTTAATAAAGCTAAAAAAATAAGTTGTTCTTTTTCATTTAATTTATATTCATCAAAAAATTTTACAAGTGCAGTATCAATTTCAGTTACTTTTACTCTCTCTTCAATTCTATCTTCAAGCAATTTTAATTTATTTTTTAGTCTGCTGATATTTGGTGAATTTTGATTGTGTGAATGTTTTATTTGACTTAATTTTTGATAAAGCTCAATCCTAAAAAATTGGTCTTGAAAATACTCTAAATGGTCAGTATAAGGCTTAATTTCGGGTAATATAAATTCTAATGTACCAGTTTCAATTAATTTTAGAAAAGTTGAACTAAGCGAAATAGAACTATTTAAAAGCTCAAGTTCGGCAATATCACCCAATTTTATTTGAACAGAATTTTGCACAATCCATCCAAGGTCTAATAGATTTTTAATCAGTGTGAGTTTTTTTAAATGTAAATATTTTTCAACTGTAAAAATATCGCTCAAAACGTCAATTACCGAAGCATCAGAATTACCACTTACATACTCTTTTGTTAAATATCTTAAAATCAATGCTTCATCTTTTTGACATTTTAATTGATTGTAAATTTTCGTTTTAGTAATAGCCTTATTCTCCATAAAATTAATTATATATTCCAAATAAATTCCCTTTTATTTCAATTGTTAAATTATAACATAGATTAAGGGAGCATTAACTATAATTGTGGTTTAAATAAAAATTTAATTCTTAGAGAAAAAAGAGATGATAAAGCGAGAATTACTTATATATTTTGGAATTTTAATTATAGTAGCTCCAATAATGCACGGTGGAAAGTTAATAGATAATTTTTTAACAGCATTAGACAACCCTTCAAAGTTTGGTCACTCATTAATTTACACAGGATTTATTTATTTAATAATTTTAATTATTAGATTTATAGTAGCAGAAATTATTAGAATTAGCAAAAAGGCGATATCTAAAAACTAATTAAGTTAAATCTAATTTTTTTTATTCTCTTGATATTAAAGCTGATAATTACAACAAATTAAAATTGATTTAATTTCAATGAAGATAAAAAAAATGGCGGGCAGATAGGGATTCGAACCCCAGGAGGCTTTCACCTCAACGGTTTTCAAGACCGCCGCTTTCGACCGCTCAGCCATCTACCCATAAAAATGTAGTTAAATACTTTTACCAACTGGAGGCGACACCCGGATTCGAACCGGGGATAGAAGCTTTGCAGGCTTCGGCCTTACCACTTGGCGATATCGCCATATTTATCTACTTTAAATTTTAAAAAATTACTTTTAAAGATGGTGCCCAGGGCCGGACTTGAACCGGCACGGCAAAAAAGCCGAGGGATTTTAAGTCCCTTGTGTCTACCAATTTCACCACCAGGGCAAACAAAAATGGAGCGGAAGACGGGGGTCGAACCCGCGACCCCAACCTTGGCAAGGTTGTGCTCTACCACTGAGCTACTTCCGCATCTCGATTAAGATGTTTACTCTTTAAAAATGAAGTGAAATTATACTTATATAAACTGAAAATAAAATAAAGTATTATTGTATTTTCACTATATTTTTTTAAATTTTTATTTTTTCCACATACTTACCCCACAAAATCTACTTCCTTCTGGACAATAAGGTTTAATACCTAGCTCTACTCTTATTTGGCAAGGAGCTTTGTAAATATGTTTCATATCTAATTGTCTTACTTGTTCATTGGTGATATCTCTAATTTCATCTTGTGCATTAAGACAAAGCCTTATTTGGGCTTTATGATGGAAACTTGATAAGTCATTATGCTCAATTATTTTAATTTTATTAGCATTTAAAAAGGCATAAACATTTTGCATTTCATATGATTTTTGTATTGCATTTTTGTATATACTTAAAGCCTCTTCATTGTTTTTTATAATTTCAGGTGTATAAAATCCACTGTTTATATCAAGTTTAGGTCTAATTGCTTGTGAGCGTCTATGTCTTTGATTTTGTGCATCAGCTGATAATGATAGTTCCATATAGGTATTAAAACCTCCCAAAATACCTCCATCAAAAAACATTTGAGACATTCTTAATACATCTGCATAATTTTCATTTATATCAAATTCTAAAGGTTTATATATATCAAATACTTCTACTTTATTAACTACATTCGTTATTTTTTGCGATACATATTCTATTTTAGGAAACACAACTTTACTCTTTTTAGCCAATTTTATTAAAGATTTTAATTTAGGGTCTATTTGCAATAGTTTAATTTCTAATAGGTTTGCGAATTCTAGGGCTTCCTCTGTAGCTTCAGGAAGATGAGGCGCAGCAGCAATATATCTTAATATAGTCAAAATATTTACTGTATGGTATAAATCAGCTGTTACACCTATTGGTAGCACATATCTAGCTATCTCTTGAGCTTTTTTAGATGCATCTTTTTTTAAATGTTTTGGTAAAGTTTCTTGAAAATGAGGTGTAAACAATTCTGTTAATTTATTATAGTCATTAAATCTATCCTGATAAAATGTATTTAAATTTTTATCACTTGGAATATAAACATTCGACAAGTCGGCTTTTGCATATCTTTGACTAACTTGTTCTGAATTATAAAAACTGTGTGAATGAAGTAATCTCCATATCAAATATCTACTTATACCCTCTATTTGCATAGTTATATGAGTGTGTTGTAGTGTTGTATGATGACCTGACTTGTAAAGAGATAACAACAATTCATCTGATTTACTCCAATCAGTACTATCTTTTATTATTCCCTTAGATGAATAACAAGTTCTAGCTGCGCAAACTGCAACATTAGACGGGCTATTTGTTGGTAAAAATGTTATTTTCATATATTTTATTTCCCTAATTTAATTATTTTTATGCAATTATAATCTAAACAATAAAAAAATCAAAAATATGCTAAAATTGAGGTTTTTATAAAAAAAGGAGTTCAAAAAAATGTTTAATTTTCCCCCACTTTATCCACACTCATCTTTTGATTTTAGTAAAAAACAAAATAATAAAAATATCTTGTTTTTTAACAGTGCTAGAAGTGGATTTTACTTGATTATTGAAACTTTAAAAGAGATGTATGAAAATATAATTTTTTTAATTCCAACTTATAATTGTTATAGCATAATAGCTTCGCTAGAGAGTGCAAAAGTTGAATATAACTTCATAGATTTAGATGAGAGTTTAAACTTTGATTTAAACGATTTAGAGTTTATGATAAATGCTTATTCTAATAAAAAAATAGTTTTGGTTTCTACTTCACTTTTTGGGGCTAAATTAAGAGATTATAAGAGTATTTATAAAAATATTCTAGTGATAGAGGATTTGGCACAATCTACTTTTAATTATAATAACAATGCTGGTTTTAGCTTTGTAAGTTTTGGAAAAGGTAAAATGATTTCGGCTTGGAGTGGTGGAGGAGTGATTACAAATAATGAATTATTTATAGAAAAATACGATAAATTAATAATTAAAAATGAATTTTTTAAATCTTACTTACTTTCAAATATGCAAAAAATAATCTCTAAGTATTTTTGGTTTTTTATAGAAAAATCTCCATTAAATCCTGAAAAAAATCATAAATTAGAATTTTATAATCAAGAATTGTTTAAATTATCAAATAAAAAAATAAATTGGATATTAAATTCAATTGAAAGTTTAAATTTAAATCATAGAATCGAGATTTCAAATTACTATTTAAATAATATTTCAAAAGAGTTTTTATTTGATTTAGAGTCAAATACTCCTTATCTAAGGTTGCCTGTAAAAAAAATTATAAATAAAAGTGGAATTAGTTTTATGAAAGATTATGAAGCAACTTATCAAAAAGCAAAAATTTTTAGAGATAAAGAGTTTGAAATAGCGAAGAAATTAGCTTATAATTGCAGTTTTTTACCAACTCATAATTTAATTAATTTAAAATATGCAAAAAAAATAGTGGATTTAATAAATGGATAAAATTTGGCTAACTATCGATGTGGAAGAGATAACGGATACTAATTTTAATATTAAGTGGAAACAAAATCCAGAAGTTGACTATGAAGTTTTAATTAATAATTGGATTGAGTTATGCGAAAAGTTAAATTATAAATCAACTTGTTTTGTGCTAGGAAATTTTGCTAAAAAGTATCCAAATTTAGTTAAAAAACTAAGTCAAAATGGTCACGAAATTGCAAGTCACGGTTTAACTCACAGTTTAGTTTATAATCTTGAGTTTTCAAAATGGGAAGATGAATTAATCACTTCAAAAAATATACTTGAAGATTTGATAAGTAAAAAAATAGAGGGTTATAGAAGTCCTAGTTGGTCGCTTCCATTTGAGAAGAGATATTATGAAGTTTTGGCTAAAAATGGCTTTACTTACTCATCTTCATACTTTCCAATGAAAACTTATATGTATGGAAATAGTATCGATAAAAAAGAGTCATTTAATATTTTTACTGAATATGGAATTATAAAAGAGATTCCAATTGTCAAATATAAAATCCCTTTTAGTGGTGGTTTTTATTTGAGAGTTTTGCCTTTGTGTATAGAAAAATATCTATTTAAAAAAATAATTGCAAATAATATAAAACCAATAATTTATATTCATCCTTATGAATTAATAAAAGAAAAAAGCTTAATGAGTTATTTTTTAGAGTATTGCAAAGTAAATTTAGATTTTATTTTAGCTTTTTATTCAAGCACTAAACCGATAAATAAGATAGAGAGGATATTAAATTGCCAATAAATAATAAAAACTTGATTTACTATATTTTATTTGCTTCGATGATTTTAAAATTAATTTTATTGAATGTTGTAGGAGTGTATCCATTATCAGATGGGTTTTGGTATATGGATACTGCAACTAAAATTTATCATAATAATTTTATCTATCCAAATGATGAGCTAGGAGATGCACCTGCCACTTCATATTTTTATGCTATTTTTTGTCCATTTGCTAACTATTTTGCAAGACACATTGATGCTTCTTCATTTTTTGTATTTGGAAATATACTTTTAGCTACTGCTACAATTTTTATTTTATATAAAATTTCGCTTTTAATTTTTAAAAATGAAAAAATTGCAAACATAACAGCTTTAATAACTCTAATTTATCCATTTTTTAACTTTTACTCATTGGCGATTTTAACTGAAACTCTATATCTTTTTTTCTTATATTTATCGCTATTTTTTGCAATTAAATTTTATGAAAGTATGAATTTAAAAGATGTAGCTTTTTTTTCTCTATTCTTTGCACTTGATACATTAGTTCGATTTGCAAATTTATCGATGTTTATATTTTTTGTAATTTTATTTATTATTTTTGCACTTAAAAAAAATCAAAATTTTATCTTTTTAACAAAAGTGATAATAGTTGCAATTTCATCTTTTGTTTTAATTATGTCGCTTTGGTGGGTTAGAAATTATAATGTTTTTGGCGAATTTGTAGCTACAAGTGTTGGTGAGAGTGGAAAAGTTTTTTATAGTGGCAATAATCCACTTAATAAAAGTGGTGGAGGGATTGTTGGAGTTGATGCTGATTTAAGTCAATTTGAGCATATAAAAGATGATAAAGCAAGAGATGAAGCTATGTGGGAAACTGGAATTAATTGGATAAAAGAAAATCCAAGCGATTGGCTTATTTTAGAGTTTGCTAAATTAAAACGATTTTTTAGCTTTACATTTTATGCAACAGAGTTTCAAGGTTGGTATTATAATTTAATATCAATTATGAGCTATGGAGTTATTTTTATTCTATTTTTATATGGAGTATTTAAGTTTAGCAATTATTTTTGGCTCTATTCTCCAATGGTTTTATATTTTATTTTATTGACTGGAGTTCATTTAGTTTTTATTGCTTCAATTAGATATAGATTGCCACTTGAACCATTTATGATAATAATTGCTTCAGCAGTTATTTATAATTTTATAAAGGAAAAAATTGAAAATAATTAAAATAACACTTTTTGTAGTTTTAATCTATTTTATCTTTAGAGATGTAAATTTAAATGAATTAATTAATACTCTTGAAAATTACTCTATTTCTCTTTTAACTTTAAATTTATTATTAACTTTATTAGGTGATTTTTTTATCTCATATCGCTTTTATATATTAACAGATAAAAAATGTGCTTTAAAACCTGCTTTTGAAGCTTTTATTATTTCAGCTTTTTTAAATAATATTCTTCCTGCAAAATTAGGTGAACTTGCAAAAGTTATGTATCTTAAAAAAATTTATCACTTTAGTATGAATAATATTTTGGCTGTTGTCTTTATAGAAAGAATTTTCGATATTTTAATGTTAGCCACATTTAGCTTATTTGTATTAACTTTTTATGTGGAAAATGAGATTTATAAAAATATTTTTTATGTAGTAGTTATTTTTATTTGGATATTTTTGATAGCAATGAAGTATAAAAAAGATTATTTTATATTTTTAGTATATTTAGTACCAAGTAGAGTTATAAAAATTTTTGGTAAAAAAATCATAAATAATATAAATAAGATTTTATCTTTTTCTACAACTTTTAAAGTTTTATCTTTAACTTTTTTAGTTTGGGTATCTTTTGCAATTATTACTCTGTTTTTTTTCTATTTTGTTGCAAAGTTTAATTTAAGTTTTACTCAAATGTTAATTGTTTTTGTTGTTTCAGCTGTTGGAATGGCTTTGCCACTTGCTCCTGCTGGAACTGGGACTTATCACGCTGGAGTTATAATTTCGCTTGGTTGGTTTGGAGTGGCTAAAGAAGAAGCATTAATTAGTGCAATAATTCTTCATTTAATTCAAATTATTCCACCAATATTTATTTCAGCCTATATTTTTTATAAAAAAGAGTTAAATTTGGAAATGTTTAAAAGATGAAAAAAGTTTCTATTTTAATCTACTCTTTAGGAGGCGGTGGAGCTGAAAGAGTTGTAAGTATATTACTTAGTGAATTAAAAAATTTTGATGTGATTTTAGTCTTGATGAGTGAAAAAATAGATTATGAGATACCAAAAAATACAAAAGTTTTTTATTTAGAAAAATCAAATCCATTTGAAAGTGGAATTAAAAAACTTTTGAAACTTCCTATTTTGGCTTTTAAATACAAAAATTTTTTAAAGCAAAATGAAATGGATATAAGCTTTTCATTTATGAATAGACCAAATTATATAAATATTTTATCAAAACTTTTAAACTCAAAAACTCAAACTATTATTAGCGAAAGGGCAAATCCTTCACTTCAATATGGATATAAAAATTTACTCTCTTTTATCAATAAATTTTTAATTAAATTTCTCTATCCAAAAGCTGATTTTATCATTGCAAATTCAAATCAAAATAGGCTTGATTTAATTAAAAACTTTAATATAAATGAAAATTTAATTAAAACTATAAATAATCCATTTGATTTAGAAAAAATTAAGAATCTCTCAAAAGAATCTATAGAATTTGATTTTTCAAAATTTACTTTTATAACTGTTGGAAGGCTTGATGTTGGAAAAAATCATCAAATGATGATTAAAGCTTTTGCAAAATTAAAAGATGATTGTCAATTAATAATTTTAGGTGATGGTGAATTAAAGCAAGAGTTATTAAATTTAATTAATAAGCTAAATTTAAGTGAGAGAGTTTTTTTGATTGGATTTGATGCAAATCCTTATAAATATTTAGCAAAAAGTGATTGTTTTGTTTTTAGCTCAAATCACGAGGGATTTCCAAATGTTTTAGTTGAAGCACTAGCTTGTAACTTAGCAGTTATCAGTACTGATTGCAATAGAGAAATTTTAGCACCCGAGCTTAATGTTGAAGTAATAGATGAGGTTAAATTTGCTAGTTATGGGATGTTAACTCCAATTAATAGTGAAATTCATTTTAGCAAAGCAATGGAAAAAATATTAAAAGATAAAAATTTAAGAGAAAAATATAAAAATTTAGCAAAACAAAGAAGCCTACATTTTAGCAAAAACAAAATAATTAAAGAATTTTTAAATATTTTATCCACCTTAAAATCATAAAATTTATGTTAAACTTATCTTGATTTGATAAAATAAATTAATATTATTATTTAATTTCTATCTAATTAGGAGATGAAATGAACCATCCTATTAATACTCTTATGATATGTGATAAAGAAGAAGACAGGTTTATACTTAAAAGTTTTTTGAGACAACTTCAAGGTGTTGAAATTTACGAAGTTTATCGATTAAATAAAATCGATAGTGTCTTAGAAATTATCGATGAGCTTGAGATTGATATAATCTTTGTGGATTTAAGGGAAAGTTCGCTAGGTTGTGTGACATCTATTAAAGATAAATACAAAGAGATAATTATTATGTTGATAGATAACTTTTCTCAAGAAGAGATAAGTGAATTTAATAAAGATAATGATTTAATTGATGCTTATATTAAAAAACCAATATTAAATTATGTTTTTAAGTTTAAAGCTGAAAATTTAATCAATTTAGTAAAAATAGAGAGAAACGCGACTCTGTTTTTTAAAGAAAAGAGTGCGATTAATCTCTTTTCAAAAGATGTTAGAAGTATGAAAATTTTTTACTATATAACAAATGAAGATGATATGATGGATTTTGGAGGTTGGTTTTTTGATTATTATTATGAACAAACAAAAACTATGACTTTCAAATTTCACGATTTACTTGATTTTTTATATAAAATTATTTCTGAAATTTTATCAAAAGATAGCACAACTACGGTTATTATAGAAAGGTCATTTGAAATCGCTTATATAAATGTAGTTGTGCCAAAACATATTAAATTTAAATTAAAAGTGATAGATGAAAAATTAAATCTTTATAAGGATAATTTAAGTTATAAAGATGGAATCTTATCGCTTAAAGTTAAACCTGATGATGATTTAAAAGAAGAGCGAAAAGATGGCAAAATTATTGAAGTTAAACAAAAAAGAGGAGATGTAATTGTTAAAAAAGACAATAATCAAGAGATAGAAAGAGATAAAAAAGAGCATTTTATTAAAACAGAAATACAAAATAAAGCTACAAAAGATGTTGTTTATATCGATAATCACGATAAAGAGTTGCTTAGAAAATCTTATGTAAATAAAGTAAGTGCGAGAGAGTTTTTAAATGAATTAGATGAAGATGATGCTCAAACTATTGAAGAATTGATTGATTTAGAAAAAGAGTGGATATCTATTGAAGAGTTATTTGAGAGTAATGAAGCAATTGATAATTCAAATCTTCACTCATTAGCCGTGATTTTGAGGGCTTATTCCTCAGCAATAGGTACATTTTACACTTTTGTTGGGCTTTCTCATGCACTTTTATCGCTTAGTAATATTGTAAATAATGTAGATGTAAATTTATTAGATGAAAAGAAAGTGAAAAAAATATTTTTATTTTTAAATTCACTTAGAAGTGATTTAGCAAATTGGAAAATAAATATTTTTGATGATGCAATTACAAATGATATCCATTACTTGGATAGTTCGCTTTTAAGCTCGTGTATGAATATTGAGTCAATTTTAAGTGATACAGAAATAAAAGATGAAGAGAGTGAACTTGAGCTTTTTTAAAAATTGCACAATTTAATAGCAATTGATTAAAATTTATAATCTTTATCTTATGTTATAATTTCATTAAAAAAGAGTTATAAATGGAAAATACAAATTTGTTAGCTATTATTATCTCAACACTTGGAATTTCGGTAGTGCTTAACTTAGTTTTTAAACGATTCGTAATTCCTCAAGTTATAATTTATATTATAACTGGAACGGTTATTAGCTATATTTTTGATTTAAAAGTTACAAATGCACTTTCACATATCGCAGAGTTTGGAATTGTATTTTTAATGTTTATGATTGGAGTTGAACTTTCAATCGATAAAATGAAATCGATTAAAAAAGAGGTGTTTTTATACGGTTCACTTCAAGTTTTAATCACAGGATTCTTATTCTTTGCAATTGCTTTTTTTATATTCAATATAAGTTTAAAAGAGTCGCTAATAATAGGCTTTACTTTTGCATTAAGTTCAACGGCAATTGTGCTTAAAACTTTAAATGATAATAGAGATATTCAAAAACCTTACGGTATAAATTCACTCGGAATTTTAATTTTTCAAGATATTTCAGCCGTTCCAATTTTACTTATGGTGACTATTTTAACTACAACTTCTAATTCTATTTCTGAACTATTTTTAAGCACAATATTAAGTGCAATTGTAGTATTTTTTATACTTTTTGTTGCTGGTAAACATATAATTTCATTCTTTTTAAGATTTGCAAGTGAAACAAAACTTGATGAAGTTTTTATCGCAGCCATTTTATTTATAGTTATGGGAAGTGCATATTTGGCTCACTCTTTTGGTTTTTCATTTTCACTTGGAGCTTTTATTGCTGGAATGGTAATTGCTGAAACAAAATTTAAACATCAAGTTCAAGCAGATTTAGAGCATTTTAGAGATATTTTGCTTGGAATATTTTTCGTTTCAGTTGGAATGCAAATAAATATCCCTTTTGCAATTTCTAATATCAGCACAATTTTAGGACTTTTAATCTCTATTTTAATTTTTAAAGCAATAATTATTTTTGCAATTATAAGATTTTTTGCAGACAAACAAACTTCATTTAAAAGTGCAATTGCACTATCACAAGTTGGCGAATTTTCGTTTGCGATTTTTGAGCTTTCTCGTGCAAATGGCTTAATCGATAATTCACTCAATCAATTATTAATTTTAGTTGTAGTTTTTTCGATGGTTATAACTCCATTTATTTTAAAAAATATAGATAAATTGAGTGATTTATTTATTAGAGAAAAAATAAAAGAGGATATCATAATCGATAAAAATGGTTTAAATCACCATATTATCGTATGTGGTTATGGTTTAGCTGGAAGAAAAATTGTTGAAGATTTAAGAGAAATCGGGGCTACTTATATTGCAATTGATAAAAATCCAAAACTCGTAAGAGAAGGAATGAAAAGAGGCGATAGTGTAATTTATGGGGATGTTTCTAAAAAGTTAATTTTAAAAGAAGCCCACATAGAAAGGGCTATTTCAATAATAGTTATAGTAAATAATCAAATTCAATTAAGAGTTATTTGCGAAAATATATTATCTTTAATTAAAGATTTAGAAGTAAATTTAATAGTTAGAATTATAGATAATAAAGAGCTTGAAGCGATTGAGGATTTAAAAGATGAAGTTATAATTGTTGATGATAGATTGGTCGTTGGAAGAGAAATTATAACGAATGCACTAATATGCAAAATTTAAAGCTAAAAGGTGGAGTTAATCACCTAAAAGCTCACTTGCAACTTCAAATTTATTTGCTGTCATAATATGCATTTTTGGATGAAGTTTTAATACATCTTTGAATAAATTTTTACTAATTTCCATTCCAACTTTATACTCTTCATCTTCACTAATTTTACTTGCTTCATAAAGTTTATCTAGTAACTCTTTTGGCACATAAATACCTGGAACATGAGAAGATAAAAATTGAGCTGTTTTTAATTTTGTAATTGGAAAAATACCCAAAATTAACTGTGCTTCTTTTTTTTCATCATCAAAGCCATTTTTAGCCTCTTCAAAGAGATTTAGCAAAATTCTTGCATTTTCTATATCAAAAATTGGTTGAGTTATTATTCCTACTGCACCGTGGTCAATCTTTTTTTGCATTTTATTAACAAGAGTTTTTGGATTTTTTGAGTGAGCATTTGCCACTGCAAACGAATAGAGTGTTTTTGGCTTGATTTTAAAATCTCTTCCTGCATAATTAATTCCTGCATTAAAAAATTTTATTATATCAAGTAGCATTAAAGAGTTGCCCTCAACTACACCTTTTGTATTTGGTTGGTCGCTAATGCTTACGGGGTCTCCTGTAAGTGCTAAAATTGCTCTTATATCAAAATCATTTGCTCCAAGTAAATCAGATTGTAAAGCGATTTTATTTCTATCTCTCATCGTCATTGTCGCAAGTACAGGCTTATGAAACTTTTGTTGAAGTTTTATCGCAGCTAAAATAGAATTATATTTAAGTTTTGCCAAAGGACTATCAGTTGTGCTAAAACCATCTACTTTTTTATAAACTTCACTTTTTTCTATTTTTTCTATAATTTCGCTAAAAGTTGGCAAAGCAGGAGGAGTTGTTTCAAGTGTGATGAATTTATCTTTCTTTAATTTTTCTATAAATTTTTCAAACATTTAACACCTTTTTAAAATTTTTTTAAAACTTCTTTAAAAACTTCATATAGATTTTCCACTTCATCTATTGAAGTTCTCTCATTTACTGAATGAATTGTATCGTTTTTAACTCCAAATTCAACCGTATCAACTCCAAACTCTCCAAAAAATCTTGCATCACTTGTACCACCAGCAGTTGAGAGTTTTGGTTTAATTTTTGTAACTTTTTCTATTGCTTGTACTAAATTATCAACTATAAGTGAATTTTTATTTGTCACAAATGGTTTTGCACCTTCGCTTAAACTCAAAGTATAATTTAAATTTTTGAACTTTTTATTTATAAAATTTTCAATATCTTTTATAGTAGTTTTAGTTGAGTTTCGCACATTAAACATCATTTTTAAATTTGCTGGAGTAACATTACTAACTTCCATTCCTGCCCTAATATCGGTAATTACTAATTTACTTGGTGCAAAAAATTCATCGCCATCATCTAAATTAACTCCTGCAATAGTTTCTAAAATTGGTGCAATTTGATGAATTGGATTTATAGATTTTTCTGGATATGCTGCGTGACCTTGAATGCCATTAACGATAATAATTCCATTAATTGAGCCTCTTCTTCCAACTTTAATAGCATCTCCAAAAATTTCTTTAGAGGTTGGTTCAGCTACAATTACATAATTTGGTAAAAAATTAATTTCTTTTAAATGTTTAATTACTTCAATAGTGCCATATTTTGCATCTCCTTCTTCATCGCTTGTGAGAATAATAGAAAGAGTTCCATTAAAAGTTTTACTCTCTTTTATAGCTTCAATAAAACTAGCCACTCCACTCTTCATATCTTGGCTTCCTCGCCCATAGATATAACCATCTTTAAAAGTTGCTTCAAAAGGGTCGCTATTCCAATTTTCACCTGCTGGAACAACATCGATATGACCTGCAAAACTTAAATGCACACCTTCACCGAATTTTTTATATAAAAATAGATTTTTAATTCCCTCTTTGTCTATTTGAATTGCTTCAAAATCGCTTAAATAACTCTTTATAAATTCAAATGCTCCGCTATCGCTTGGAGTTATTGATTTAAAAGATATTAATTTTTCAAAAAGTTTTATTAAATTACTCTTGTCCAATACCCTTCTCCTTTATAAATTACATTAAGGTCACCATAAGGATAGATGTGCCATCCATCACTTCTATATACGAGATATAAATTTTCGTTATCATTTAATCTTAAATTTTTAGTTGCACTAAATAGTTGCCAATTGCTTTTTGATGATGGAATTTGTACAACTCCTGTATTTGTAAAAGTATAAGTATAATCATTTTTAGCCTTAAGCCAAAAACCTTCGGCTACATCAATAGTCGGTGGATTTAATATCCAATCACTCCCATAAGTGTAAATTATTTCAGCAAATTTATTAAATAAATCATTAGTCTCAAGTGAAGTTTTATTCACATTTCCGATTAAATTCCAGCCTTTTTTTATCTCAAATTTAAAATCACTCTCATAAGCTTTTAGCACAGCCGCATTAGCATCAACAAGCCCATAACCATACTCTTCATTAAAAGTATAATCATCTTTTGAGCGATAATTTATATCTCCAACTTTTTGTGTGGTTGAATAGAGAATATTTTTAACCTCATCGCGGCTTAAACTAGGATTTACAGCTAAAATATCAGCAATTACTCCTGCGACTATTGGAGCTGAAAAACTTGTACCTATTAAATCACCCGCACTTGATAAGATATAATCACTACTTGAGTGACCATCAACTCCACTAATATCAGTTGAGCTAACTCCTAAATAGCTTGAACGAGAACCAACTATATAACCACCAGGAGCAACTAAATCTAATTTTTCGCCGTAATTACTAAATGTGGCTCTTTGATTATAATTATCAGTTGCTCCAACTCCTATTACTTCTTCAATCGCTGATTCGTCATTTGTCCATTTTATTTGGTCTTCACCATCATTTCCAACTGCAAATACAACCAAAGCCCCTTTTCCACCTCTTCCATTTGTGGCTAAATCTACAATTGAACTTTTAACGGCATCGCTTACATCGTAAGTTCCCCAACTACAATTTATTACATCAATATTATTATTTTTTGCAAAATTAAAAGCCCTAACTGTTAAAGTATCGCTTTCATACATTTGTTTTATGCCAATTAAATAACTCTTAGGTGCAACTCCAATAACACCAACTCCATTTTCTTCAGCTGAAATTAACCCAGCAACGGCTGTTCCGTGATAATCGTTACTAACATCTGATGGATAAACATTTGTATTTTTTTCATCGAAGTTATATCCAAAAAGATAATTATTTCTTAAATCTTCGTGAGTGTAATCAATTCCATCATCATAAACGGCTACTTTTATTCCATCGCCTTTTGATAATTGCCAACCATCTTGAGCATTAATTGCATAAATATGCCAAGAGTAAGAACCATTTAAAAAACTAAGTTCATCAATATTAGCTCTTTTTTCTCTTTGTTGAATAAAATCTGGATGTGAAAAAATTGTTAAATTTTCTTCGTATAATTTTGCTGAAATCTCTAAAGCACTAATTGCACTTATAGTTTCAAACTTATATATATCTCCGATTTTTTCAATAAATTTAAGTTCTTTTAATGATTTAATTTTTTCAAGTGAAAGTTCATCTTTTGGTTTTAATAAAATATAGTTTAAAACCGATTTTTCCTTGCCATTTTGGCTAAAAGTTAAAGAGTGATTTAAATCTCTTTTTATTTTAGCACTTTCGATAAAAACTTTTTCACCACTTTGATAGTAATATAAATCCCCCCCTAATATCGCCATAGATAAAAGAGGCACAATGTATAATGCCCTCATTTTGAGTTTTATTTAGTTGGATTTTCATAAAAAACATAATTAGTTGAATAATCGCTAAATTCAAAATACATTTTTTTCTCATTCTCATCAACTTTATAGTTTTCATTTAAATCTAAATATCCATAGCCATATCTATAAGCTCTAGCTTCAGACTCATCAGTTCCATAAGCTGTTGAAATTTTATCAATTTTGATAAATCTTTTCATAAGTTTTCCACCTGAATGAACATCTAAAACTCCGTCATTTCCAGTAAAATTTTGTAAAGTTCTACTTAATTTATTTTGACTTTCTTGAGTACAACCACTAAAAATAAAAACTAATGCTAAGCCCACAAAAATTATCTTTTTCATTTTTTTCCTTTTCCTTTTGATGAAATTATTAGAAATATACCCACAAAAAATAGTACGATTAAAATTAACATTAAGAAGTCAGTTGTATCTTTTTCTTTTAAATAACTTCCATAATTTGGCATTGCAGGAGTTACTTTCTGTGTTGTTTGAACTACAACGGCACTCTTTTGTATTGCAACTTCTTCTTTGTCTTTTTTTGCTTCTTGATTAACAACTATGTAAATTAATATCATTAAAGTAGAAATTAGCATTATTAAAAAGCCAAAAAATGTCTTTTTATTCTCTTTAATCGCTTTTTTAATCTCTTCAAACATACACTTTCCTTAAAAAAATATTAAAATCTTACAATAGTTGCACCGTGTCCACCCATATTTATAGGTGCATCATAAAACTCTTTTACAATCGGTTGAGTTTTTAAAAACTCCCTAACTGCAAAAGCTAGTTTTCCACTTCCAATTCCGTGATAAATCAAAATCTCATCAAAACCTAAAAGTAGTGAGTCTGAAATAAATTTATCAACTTTTTCGATTGCTTCTTCAGCTCGTAAACCGTGCAAATCTAAATTCACACTCACTTGCACAGGTTTTGTTACATTTATTGTAGCACTTTTTTGTTTTGGTTTTATATAACTACTATGTTTTAGCTCACTCTTAGTAACTGTTAATTTTATGCCATCAACTTCAATAGTTGCATCTTGTCTCTTAAGTGCGACGATGATACCTTTATTGTTACGATATTTCACTTTATCGCCAATTTTAAACTCAATTGGCTCCTCTTTTTTTTCTATTTTAATATTAGTTACTATTTTATTTGCTTCATTTAAATGTCTATGAGAATCTTTGATATCTTTGGCTTTTATCGCCATTTTAGCTTCATCAATAGCTTTTTTATACTCAAGTTCAAGATTTGATTTAAGCTCATTTAATTCCAACTTTAAATCTTCTCTTTTTTGAATTAAATCAATTTTTAAATTATCCACTTTTTCTTGTTCAATTTCTAATTTATCTTTTTTTTGCTTAAGCTCCATCTCAAGCTCACTACTTCGTTCAATCAACTCATTTAATCGCTCTTTATCTTCACCATAAACTCTTTTAGCTACACTAATAATAGTTTGAGGAATGCCGTAACGACTTGCTGTTTCAAATGCATAACTCTTCCCGATGGTTCCTTGCAAAAATTCATAAGTTGGAGATTGATTTTTCTCATCATAAAGTGCTGCGACCAATTCCACCTCTTGATGAGCCGCTAAAAGTGAAGCAAGTCGCTTATGATGAGTTGTAATGACTATTTTTATATCTCTTTTTACAAGCTCTTCAATCACAACTTTAAATAAACTTGCTGCTTCATCTGAATCGGTTCCAAGCTCTATCTCATCAACTCCGACAATTGAGTTTTTTTTAGCAAATAATTTTGAAAACTCCACCATTCTACCTGCAAAAGTTGAAATATCATTTTTCACACTTTGAGGGTCATCGATAATAGGAACTATCTCTTTAAAACTCCCTATTATTGAGTGTTGCGAATTTATTTTCATCGGGATTAAATATTTAGCCAAAAATACTGAAGATAAAATCGATTTTAAAAGCATTGTTTTACCTCCAGCATTAACTCCAGTTATCATTAAAACCGATTTTTCAAAATTAATACTTGTCGCTTTTGGATGTAATAATGCTGGATGAGTAAAGTTTTTTAGAATAATTTTTTTATCGCGAGAAGGAATAATAAACTCTAAATTTTTAAATTTAGCAAACATCACTCTAGCTTGATAGTGGTCAAACTTATCAAACTCTTTATTTAAAAAGCTTAAAAATAGTACATTCTTTAAAAAAATTGATGAAATATTTTTGCAAATTTCATAAATGATTTTATCTTTTTTAGCTAATAATTCAGAGTGGTGATTTTTTAAATTTATCACATTTTCTGGAGTTACATAAAAAAATCCAGAGCTACTTCGCCCAATAACACTAGCTTTTAAAACGTGATTAAATCCACCTCTTACTAGCAATGCTTCTTCTTCGTTTATAAAATGGATTTGTCTATCGACCAAATATGCCCCAAGTTGTGAAGAGTTTAGCACTCTTAGGAATTGCTCTTTTATTCTAGCTTTTGAATTTTTTATCGCTACTTCAACACTTGCTAACTCTTCATCAATTTCACTCTTAAGCTCACCTTTATCATTAAAAAAATTATCAATCTCTTCGATTTGAGTTGGAATTATAATTTTGCTAAACCACTCGATTAATATTTCACTCTTAAAATCAAACTTTTTTAAATACTTAAAATATTTAACCATTTTTATAAATTCAAAAATTTCATCAGGTTTTAAAACCCCAAATTTTTTAATGTGCATAATAGAACTCTCGACATCTTCAACACTCTTGGGAGAACTGAAATCATACTTGAAAAGTTCAGTTATAAATTTATGGTGATAATTTAAATCTCCCTCCATAAATATGGGCTTTTCTCTTGCAAATAAAGATGTAAATGAGTTTATAAATTCTCTTAAATCTAATCTATCAATTAATTCCAAAATACATTTCCTTTTTTGAGATTATTTAATTAACTCTTTCATTTTTATTATAGCATTTTCAAGTCCACTAAAAATACTTCTAGCGATTATACTTTGTCCGATATTAAGCTCGATAATCTCTTTTATTTTCACGATTTCGCTCACATTTTGATAATTTAATCCGTGTCCTGCAGCAACTTTTAATTCAAGCCTTTTTGCTTCTTTTGCTGAATGTTCTATCTTTTTTAGTGCTTCAATTAATTTAAGTTTTAATTCAGCTCGTGGAATTTCTAACTCTTTAATTGAGTGTTTAGTGTTTGCTAAATTTGAATAAAGCATCGCATAAATATTTGCATAAGTCCCCGTGTGAAGCTCAATCATATCAACTTCAAGTTTTTTTGCTAATTCAATCATTTGCAAATCTGGGTCAATAAAAAGTGAAACTTCTATTTCAGCACTTTTTAAATTTTGAATAACTTCTATTAATTTATCAAAATTTGATTTTAAATCAAGTCCACCTTCTGTTGTTACTTCCTCTCGTTTTTCAGGCACAAGTGTTACTCGATTAGGTTTAAAATTGCAAACTAAATCTATAATTTGCGAATTTATAGAACACTCTAAATTAATCGGTAAAGCCGAATTTTGGATAATTCTATCCACATCATAATCATCAATGTGTCTTCTATCTTCTCTTAAGTGGATTG
The DNA here is from genome assembly GCA_022729755.1 of Helicobacter cetorum. Lineage (GTDB taxonomy): Bacteria > Campylobacterota > Campylobacteria > Campylobacterales > BB28 > BB28. Next base: position 20,289 of record DZAZ01000031.1, read on the forward strand.
TGATTTGCTCGGCTCCAGCTCGTTTTACGATTGAAATAGCATCAAGCGGGTCAGGTTCATTTATTTTTCTAGCTTCTCTAAGAACCGCAATATGGTCAATATTTACACCAAGTAACATTTTTAATTTCCTTTTTTAGCTTTTAAATTATTTAAAAATATATCTTTTTTTTGCTAATATTATATTTAAAGCTATTTTAAGCTAAATTTTGATTTTGTTATAAACAAATATTAAAAAAGGTGTAAATTATGGTTTTTGAAGATGTAACTTTTTTGCAAAACTTAAATGAAAATGAACTGCAAAAATATATAATTACTCCAAATCGCGAAAAAAACTCTTCAAATTTATTTAGAAGTGCTTTAATGCTTTCAGCCCATAATATCAAACATTTAAATAAAATTGATAATTTAAGTGCTGATATTGTTATAATTAATCTTGAAGATGGAGTTGCAAAAGAGCTTAAATCTCTTGCATTGAGATTTGCTGGTATTTTTATCTCTAATTTAAAGAAAGCAAATTCAAAAATAGTGGTAAGAATTAATCCACTTTATGATGGTGGAATTGATGAAATTGCTTTTTTAAATAGTGTGAAACCTGATGCGATAAGAGTGCCAAAAATCAAAACAATGCAAGATGTAGAGGTTGCACTTAGTTTGATTGATAGTGAAATTGAGGTTGATTTATCAATAGAAACAAAAGAAGCACTCCATAATTTGACAACTTTAAGAGTTGAAAATAGAGTTAAAAGAGTTTATTTAGGGATTTTAGATTTACTTGAGAGTTTAAATTTGCCTCAATCTATCTTAAAAATGGGTAATCCTACAATTGATTATATCCTTTCAAAGTTTTTAATTGACTCGAAAATCGTAGGATTTTATCCCATTTCGTTTGTTTTTCAAGAGTATGAGAATTTAAGCGAATTTAATTTGTGGTGTGAATATGAGAAAAGTTTGGGGTTTGAAGCTAAAGGGTGCATTTCTCCAAAACAGGTTGAAATTGCAAATGAAATATTTAGTATTTCTAATGAAGCTTTTCTTAGGGCAGAGTATATAAAAAACAGGTTTGAAGCTATGAGAGAAAAAGCAATAACAGGTTTTAGCGATGAAAAATATGGTTTTATAGATGAGCCAATCTATAAAGATGCTTTAAATATTTTAAAAAAAGGAAAAAAATGAAAGATTCACTTTATCTATTAGCTTTTAAGGATTTATTATCAAAGCCTATGTTAATAATTACATTTATGCCAATAATCATTATACTTGCTATTGTAGGCATTATTAGTTTAATTTTTGGAATGGATTTAATTGATTATTTACTCAATCAATTTTTAAGTTATTTTAATTTAGATACAAGTTCAAAATTTGTTATGTTTATTTTAACAAAGCTCGATTTTTTAAGTTGGATTTTTAAATTTTTGTTTTATACAGTTGTGGCTTATATTGGTTGGAATATCGCAATAATCGTAGGTATGATTATTACAGGATTTTTTGCACCTTATATTGTAAAACACGTAAATACGCATTACAATTTAGAGTTAAAAGGTCACGGAAATATGGTTAGCACACTTATTTTTTTAGGTAAAATTATTTTAATTTTTGCGATTTTATTTGCAGTTGGATTATTACTTTTTTGGGTTCCAGTTTTAAATATTATTTTCTTTTACTTATCGTTTTATTATCTATTTCACAAAATGCTAATAAGTGATGTAAGTAGCGAAATAAACTCAAGCGAAGAGGCAAGAGAGTTAAAAAAAATCAAAGCAAACTCAATCAGATTTCACTCGTTTTTATTATATCTTTTAAATAACATTCCATTTATTGGGATTTTAACTCAAACTTATTCAATCATTTATATGTCACATTTTTATTTAAGAGAGAGTAAAAAGTTAAGAGTTTAATTTTCCTCTTCTCTTAAAGCTTCAACAATCCAATGTTTATGAAATTTAAGTTCAAGTGTGTTTAATGTTTGAGGTAAATTTGCATCAAAATCTCTATTTTGAATATCGACTATCACTTTATAAAAAAGTTCAAATATAACTCTATTTACAATATCTAAAGTTATAAATTCTCCATTTGTAGAACTATTTAATTTATCAATTTCATTTTTTGCAATTAATGATTTAACCGATGGTTCGCTACTATCTCTTAGGATAATAAATTTTGTATCTAAATTATTAATCGCTAATTCATTGAAATTTTGTATTTTTTTAGTGAAACTATTTCCACCAGATTTTAAAAATCCAATCACAACCTCTTTATTTTCCAAAGTTATTTTTAAGTGTTGAGGTAAATTTTTATTTGTAAATTTAAAATCACTTATTTGCATTTTTCTAACTTGTGCAAAAGCTTCCAAAATAACTTTTAATTTTCCAATATCATCGCTATCGCTTAAAATCACGGGTTTACTAAATTCAACTTGAAGTCTTTGGAGTTGATAATTAATATAATGGAGTATTTTTGAGTTTTCAATATAATCATCTTTTTGCTTAATATCTTTGATATTTAACTCTTTTTTAATGTAAATTATCTCTCTTTTTAACTTTTCAATCTCTTCTTTTAACTCATCTTCTGGAGATTGATAAACTCTAGGAAGTGCAATTCCCTCAACTTTATATCTAAAGTAATCTGAAGCTAAATTTAGCATTTTTCTAATTGTTTTTTGAGAGAGAATCTTTTTTATTTCATCTTTATTTAAAATTGAATTTAACTCTAAATTTGAATCTTTTGCTTTTAAATCTAAAATTTTTCTCAATTCATCTTTTGATGGAGTTTGCAAAGTAACCTTAAATTGACTTAATCTATCGATTATTGAGGAATCAAAATAACTCTTAAAATATTCAAGTCTATCTGGAAAAATATTTGTAATAATCAAACTATTTGGAGTGTGTGTAAAAATTTCTTTTAAGGCTTCTCCAAAATTTATAAGCAACTCTTCATTATATTTTAATGCTTCAAGTTGGTCAAAAACAATAATCAAAGGCTCATCTACAATCGAGAGTTTACCAAAAGTAGAAATCGCTTCAAGTGAAAACTCTTCTTTATCAATATCTTCACTCCAATTACTAAGCCCAATTGAGCTAATTTCATCCTCATCAAGCTCATTTGCACTTAGCCATCTTCTCACTAAATCTCTTCTATTCTCATCAGAATAACTACAAAATTTCATTAAACCTTTTATAATATCAATCGAATATCCGCTAAATCCAAAATGCTCACTCCACCACTCAATAGTTTTTTTTTCTATAAAATGCCAATTTCTTCTCTTTTGTTCAGTTCCATCTTGTCCTAATAAATTATAAATTCCAAGTGGATTGCTTGAGAGTTTTTCTAAAATTCCCTCATCTTTTTGATTTAATCTATCTTTTTGATTTAAATTTTCAACCACAATTTTACTAAAACTTATTGCAAGTAAATACTCAAGTTGTGAATATTCACTATTTGGAATTCTTTCAACAAAAGACTCCAAAATTCTATTGTAAATA
>DZAZ01000032.1 GCA_022729755.1 Helicobacter cetorum
ATTTTTATAAATAAAATTAATATTGTGAAGTTAAAAAAAGGAGTTAAAAAACCCTTTGGAATTTGCATTTCAAATCTTAAATAAAATGCAAAATAGACAGAAAAAAAGATAATTAAAATATCAAGAATTAAAAAAAACAAAAATCTACTATGAATTGTAGGTTTAATAATCATCAACTACTCACTTTTTGGATAATTGTAGTTAAATTTGAATTAAGTTTTGTTAAAATGGCCATAAACTCTCAAGTGCCTTAGAACCCCAACCTCTCTGTGTTGTTCTTTGAAAATCGCCTTCAGTCTGATACGATATTTTCGCATCTGAAATATATTTTGAATTTATCATATTATCTTGTGTTATATCGTAAGGTCTGATAACTCCAGCTATTTTAACTAACTGTTTTTCTCCATCAATCAAAAATTCGCGGCTTCCCTCAATATAATAGTTACCATTTGCCATTACTTTAGTTATTCTTGCACCAACAGTAGTTGTAAAATCTTCTTTTATTTCAGCTTGACCTTTTCCACTAAACGAACTTTCGCTATTACTTTTAAAATTAACATTTGTTAATCCATTTAATTTAGTTGCTAAAGCAGTTATTGGACCGTCAGCATTGTCACCTGGTTGAAATAAACCTCCTCCAAGAGCTGTTTCACCTGCTTTATTTATATTTTTAGTTCTATTTGATTTTGAATTTAACTTTTCATTGACACTGATAATTACAATATCATTAACTTTCATAGCTTTAATATCTGAAAACAAAGGATTAAAGCCTTGACCAAATATACTTCCACTATTGCTTAAAACATCTTCTTCTTTACTTGGCATAGCTTTTACATATTTTGGTTCTTTAAAATCAATATTAGGTGTTGATTTTTTTGAAGAACAACCAACAAAGACAAGTGGTAAAACGGCTATAAATAGTATTTTTTTCATAATAAAACCTTTAATCTCTTTTTGCTATAATCCTAAGCAAAATTAGTTCCAAAGGAGATTTTGATGAGTTTAAAAGAACAATTAAAAGATGATTTAAAAGAGGCTATGAAGAGTAAGGATGTCTTTAAAAGAGATGTAATTAGATTTTTAAATAGTGCTTTAAAACAGGTTGAAGTTGACGAAAGACGAGAATTAAGCGATGAAGATGTTATGAAAATCATTCAAAAATCACTAAAACAAAGAGAAGATTCAATTACTCAATATAAAAATGCAAATAGAGAAGATTTAGCACAAAAAGAGGCAAAAGAGCTTGAAATACTACTTTCGTATATGCCAAAACAGTTAAGTGAAGATGAACTTGAAGCTGAAATTAAAATTATAATCACCGAAGTTGGAGCTACAACTGTAAAAGATATAGGCAAGATTATGGGTGTAGCTACAAAAAAGTTAGCTGGAAAAACTGACGGAAAAAAAATAAATGAAATGGTGAAAAAGATTTTAGGATGATTTTTTAAATGAAAATTGAAAAAGCTACAAAAGAGGATTTAAACTCTCTTTTGCTACTTGAAGCGAAAACTTTTAAAAGTAGCGAATCTCCACTTTCAAAACGAGCTTTTAATTATCACATTAAAAATAAAAAAAATTTATTTTATGTTGCAAAAATTGAGAATAATTTGATAGGGTATATCTTGATTTTATTTCCACGAGGTGAGTATGCGAGAATTTACTCACTTGCGATAGATTTTAATTTTAAATCTTTGGGTATAGCTTCAAAATTATTAAGTTGTTCACTCCAAAAAATAAAAGAAAAAAATAAAAAAGGTGTGGTTTTAGAGGTTAAAATTGATAATACTCCTGCGATAAATCTTTATAAAAAATTCAATTTCTCTGAAGTTAAAATTTTAAAAAATTATTATGAAAATATTGATGGAGTAAAAATGAAGTTAAACTTTTTGAATAACACTAATCTTTGAAGCTCTAAATAATTCTCTTGCTTTTTTGACAAATTCTGTTTTTGAAATATCTTCAATATCGCTTTTTGTATCGATATTTAGGACATTTGCAATACAACTCTCTCCACTATCCATATCAGTGGTGTTCACTTTTTTTTTTAACTCTTGCTCTTTTTTGTATGGAAGTTCTATTTTTGTGCCAATTCCAAAAATATCTTTTATAAATTGATAAATTTTTGCATAATTATCTCTTAAACTTTTTTTACACTCATCTTTCGCACTACTTTCCCAAAAAATAGTACTATCTTTAAAATCTATAAAATGCACATTTTCCCTAAAACAATCACCTAAATTTTTATTTTCATCTGTAATTCTTTTTATTAATTTATCAAATAAATCTTTGCTATTTAACTCTTTTGTAGTTGAAATAGTTGGCTGAACTTGCATATTTTGCAGTGGTTTTACAGATTTAAATTTCATATTCTCTTCAAGCTCTTCTATCATAGAATCGATATCTTTTACTTTAAGCGATTCAATCATTTTCATAAAAGTTAAACTTAAGACAAAACCACTATCAGCATTCATAGATAAAAGAATTTTCGCATCTGAAAGAGTTCTAAAAAATCTATCGATTATTAGAGTTGAAAAGTTTAAATTTTCTTTGTGAATCTCCTCTTTTAAAAAAATAATCAATTCATCAATAACCATTTCAGATTCGTAATTTTCAAGCTCTTTTATTACTTTTTTAATATTTTTATAATCTTTATTTAAAATATAATTAAATATTTCTTCTATAAATTTTGGGTCAACTAAACCTAACATATTTGTAACTGTATCTACATCCAAAGCACCTTTTGAATAAACTATTGCTTGGTCAAGTAGAGTTAAAGTGTCCCGAAATGAGCCACCTCCACTTCTTGTAATAATTTCTAGTGCCTCTTTTTGATAATCGATTTTTTCTTCATTTAAGATGTGAATTAAGTGATTTAGCACATCTTTAGGAGAAACTTTTTTAAATCTAAAGTGTTGAGTACGACTTAAAATCGTTGCTGGTAATTTGAGTGGGTCAGTTGTAGCTAATATAAATTTTACAAATTCTGGAGGCTCTTCAAGTGTTTTTAGCAGTGCATTAAAAGCTTCTTTTGTAAGCATATGCACTTCATCAATTATAAAAATTTTAAATCTAGCAATTGAGGGTCTATATTTTGTATGTTCGATTAATTCCCTAATATCGTCGATTTTTCGGTTACTTGCAGCATCCATTTCTATTATATCGCTGTGGCGATTTTCATTTGCCATTATGCAATTTTCACACTTTTCGCACGGGCTTTGGCTTAATCCTTCTGTGCAAAGGAGTGCTTTAGAAAATATTCTTGCAGTCGAAGTTTTCCCACTTCCCCTAAGTCCAGAAAATAGATATGCGTGAGAAAGTCTATCTTTTTTCAAAGCTTCGGAAAGTGTGGTTGAAATTGAGTCTTGACCTATTAAATCTTCAAATCTTTTAGGTCTATATTTAAGTGCTAAAACTCTTGACAAAATCTACCTTTTTTTAATTTTTATTTTATCTAACTTTTCATAAATGCGAAATTTTAATACTGTGAGTTTTTGCTTTTTTAAAAATCTCTTCAACTTCTTTTGTGTAAATTTCATTGTCAAACATATAAAGAGGCGGCAAAATTTTAGTTTGAGATTTTGAGCTTTTTTTAGCTTGAATTAAAACTAAACTTGATGGTTTTGTAATTTTAGAATGCACAAATCTTATAGTTTCAATATTAAATTTAAGTTCACTTAAAATTTGAATTAAAATTTGTATCTGTTTTGAGTCGTAACAAAATATAAAATTACCTCTTGGTTTTAAGATTAAATTTACTTTTTTAAAAAACTCTTTTATTGGCAAATGGTGGTTATATCTTGCAATATTAATCTCATCTACTTTTGTTTGAATTACATTTGAGTCCCAAAATGGTGGATTTGAAATAACAAAATCAAATTTTTTATTAAACTCTGCTTTTAAAAAATTTTCTTTAAAAAGTGTTGTTTTTATTGAATTAATGGAAGCATTTTTATTTGAAAGAAATTGCATTTTTTCTTGAATTTCGCATTGATTTAAACTTATATTGCAATCTCTAGCAATCAAAAGTCCCAAAATTCCGCTTCCACTTCCAACATCTAAAATTTCACCTTTTGGATTAAAACTTAAAATAAAGTCATACAAAAGTAAAGTGTCACTATTGTAGCAATATCCATCAATTGATTGATATAAAAGCAAATTTATCTCTTTTAAAACTATTTTTTTGAAATCATCAAAAGTATATTAGTTAAAATATTAATTGGGCGAGAATTCAACTCTATTAACTTAAATGAAGTTGAAAAGGTTTCCAATTCCCTTTCACTTAATTTAATTTTTTCATCTACAATTTTATTAAAAATAGCTTCGATTAAATTTTTAGCCTCTTCTTTTTTGATATTTTGATTTTTTTTTAAGAAATTATAAAGATTTTCTAAAGTTAAATTTTTTAAATTTAAATCATTAAATTCAATTTTTTCTTTAACATCTTTTAAACTATTAACTTTTAATCTTGAGCGAATTGTCGGAAGTAGCGATGATTTTGAATTTGTAACTAAAATAAAAATGATATTTTTTGGAGGTTCTTCTAATATTTTTAAAAGTGTATTTTGTGCATAAATATTAAATTTTATCGCACTTAAAATTATATATTTCTCTTTTTCACTTGAAATATAAGCTTCTTTTATGGCATCTTTTGCATTTTCTATTTTAAATTCATCAGATTCAATTAATCTTATTTGATTTTTTGGTAATTTTAATTTTAAATCTTCAATTACTTTAGAGATGTTTGAAGTTGTAATGATTTGAGGTTGCATTGCAATTATGCCGATAAATTAACTTCGCTAAACATTCCTGCAGAAATACTCTTGTCAAAAAGCCTAAAAAGTTGAAGTAATTTTAAATCAAGTAAATCATCAAATGAAGACAATGAAAAGCCATTTTGCAACTCTTCATCCATTATCCACAAAAAATTGTAATCTCTTTTTTTAGCGATTTCCACTCTCTCACTCTCGCTACTACCAACATACCAAATAATAAAGCCTTGCTCAAAGCTAATTGAGAGCATATCATAAATCAAATCTATATCTTTATTATCTCTTAATTTATCCAAAAATGGATAAATACTTTTTAACTCCATAAAAGGCAGAATTGGTCGCGAGTTTTTCGGATTATTTATAGAAGTAATTACATAATGAGCAAACCACTCCCTTTCGCTATCTGTTAAAATAATAATCACTTGTCCTTTCAAAAGTCTCTCAATCACACTAGCAATGAGAGGAACCCATTCAAACTTCCTCTCTTCAATCCAATTCATTAGAGATTTATCTTCTCTAATTGTGTCGATTGTCCACTTTAAAAAGGCTTTTGACATTACTTATCTAACTCATAAGCAAAATGTAAAGCCCTAACAGCTAGTTCGCCGTATTTATCTTCAACTATCATTGAAATTTTAATTTCACTTGTGCTAATCATTAAAATATTAATATTCTCATTTGCTAAAGTTTTAAAAGCTAAACTAGCAACACCAGAGTGAGATTTCATTCCAACTCCAACAATTGAAACTTTTACAATTGATTTATCATACTCAATTCTTTGGTATTCATCAGAGAGTTTTTCCATTATAATTTTAACTCTTTCTATCTCATTTTCAGGAACTGTAAAATCCATATTTGTTTTGCCATCGTGTCCAATAGTTTGCACTATCATATCCACATTTACATTTTCATTTGCAAGTGCTTCAAAAATTTCTCCTGCAATCCCAGGTTTATCTGCAACACCAGCTATACTAACTCTTGCTTGATTTTTATCAAGTGCAATTCCACTTACAATTGGTTTTTCCATAATATCCTCTTCCTTTGTAATTAAAGTTCCTTCACTAAGTTCATTAAAAGTATTTTTTGCATAGAGTTTTACATTTAACTTTTTAGCTAATTCAACTGAACGATTTTGTAAAACTTTCGCTCCAAGTGATGCAAGTTCAAGCATTTCATCATAACTAATTTTATGAAGCATTTTTGCTTTTGGCTCAATTCGTGGGTCAGTTGTATAAACTCCATCTACATCGCTATAAATTTCGCAAACATCGGCATTTAATGCACCAGCAATTGCAACTGCACTAAGGTCACTTCCACCTCGTCCTAGAGTTGTAACAACTCCATCTTCAGTAATTCCTTGAAATCCTGCAACTACAATAACCTTATTTTCATTTAACTCTTTTTGCATATATTTTGGGTCTATATTTTCAATTCTAGCTGTTGTGTGAGAATTGTTTGTAACAATTCCAGCCTGTCTTCCCGTCATTGCAACGGCAGCAAATCCCATCTCTTGAAGTGCAATTGCTAAGAGCGAAGCTGTAACTCTCTCGCCTGAACTTAAAAGCATATCCATTTCTCGTTTAGATGGAGTTTTGCTAAAGTGATGTGCATAATCAACTAATTTATTTGTCTCACCACTCATAGCAGAAACTACTACAACTATCGAATGACCATCTTTCTTTACTTGAGCTACTTTTTTAGCTACATTTTCAATTCTACTCAAATCTCCAACGCTTGTTCCACCATATTTTTGAACTATTAGCATCTACAAATACCCCTCTCTTTTAAAATAATCTAATACTTTTTTGTAAACTTGTCTCTTAAAATAAGTCACATAGTTAAAAATATCGTTATATTCTACAAATTTATACTCATTAAATTCTGGATGTTCAGTATTTAAATGAATATTTTTTTTTGAATTAAGCCTAACTAAAAAATACTTTTGAATTTGTCCATCAAATGGATACATTTTTCTTGCAATAATTTCTGGAAAATCATAACTAACCCATTCAGGATATTCAGCAACTATTTTTATGTCATTTGTACCAATCTCTTCTTCTAATTCTCTATAAAGTGCATCATAAACACTCTCACCATCATCAATTCCACCTTGTGGAAATTGCCAAGCATCGTTAACATCACTTCTGGAAGCTACAAATATTTCACATTTACTTGGATATTTTGGAGAAAGTATAATAGCTGCTACATTTGGTCTGTATCGCTTTTTTTTGTTGTTTTCCATTCCTTATACTTTCTTTATTTTATTTGAAAATTTAATAAAATCCTATCTAAAAACTATTTAAAAAAGGATAAATAAAAATTTTCTTATAAAGTTTCAACTCTATTTCTACCATTTGATTTTGCCAAATATAGGGCATCATCTGTTACTCTTACAAACTCATCAAGTGTTTGAGATAATTTATATTCACCTACTCCAAAACTACAAGTTATTTTTTTTACTTTGCTAAAATCGTAATTTTCAACAACTTTTCTTAAATTTTCAGCTACACTTAATGCTATTTCTAATTTTAAATTCAGTAAAAGCATAAATTCTTCTCCACCCCATCTGACAAATACATCATCTTTTCTAATATGTAGACCAATTAATTTTGTTAACTCTTTTAAAATCACATCTCCAGCTTGATGACCATAATTATCATTTATTTTTTTAAAGTAATCAATATCAAACATAATTAAAGATAATGGTTTATCAAACTTTTTAGCTTCTTCACTTCTTGTAACTAAAATAGTATTGAACATATTTCGATTATAAATTCCCGTCAATGAGTCTGTTATTGCTTGAGTTTTTAAAGTTTTATTTAAGAGTTCTAACTCTTTTGTTCTAAGTTTTACTTTAAATTCAAGTGTTTTATTTAATTCAAGCATATCATTTTCATATTTTTTATTTGCTCTCATAAATAGATAAAGCAGTAAAAATCCAATCAAAGAGATGACAGTAATTATAATTACAATAATCCATCTTCTCTCCATTATTCTCTCTATCTCTTTTTTATATAAATCAAGCGATAAAGAAACCCTAATTCCACCTCTAATATCACCAATATTATAACCTTGCTCATTATGGCAATTTAAACAACCTTTTTCAACTGTTAAAGCACCCATAAAATTAAGTTTATCTTCAAAATTATAATAATACTTCTCTTGCCTATTTGTTTCAAAAAATTTTAAAGCTTCTTTCTCAAACTCATCTGGTGCATTATTTGGATTAATTGGATTTAAACTTGTAATTTTAAAATAGTGATGATTTCTTTTATTTGAAATTTCAGAAATTTGTCTTGTCATCCAAGCAGGGTTAATTTTGATTAAAGTTTCATTATTTTCGCTTAAAATTATATTATCTATTAAGTATGGATTTGGCTCAATTTTACTATTTGGCTTAACATAAACCCCATCATAAGAAGCATTCCAAATTCTCATAGTTACGATATTTTCAAAGAGAGTTTTAGCCTCTCTAATTACCATATTTTTTGAAGATTCTACTAATTTTTGAGAATTTATATAAATATAAAATATTACAAACATCGTAAAAATAGTATTTAAAATTATTAATAATCTAAAGTAGTATTGTTGATTTTTGCTAAAATAGAAATTGTTTTTTTTTATCTTTAATCCTTTTTAACTGAACTTAGCATTAAATTAAATAGTTTTGTAAAAAAGTTTTCCTCTTTTGTAAATGGTACAGGACGGCATAATTTCATCGTAGCTAAGCCAACTCTAATAGTTAAAACACCATTTACAATCCCTTGAGAGATAGAATAAGATAGTTTTGTTAAAAGCGAAGAGGTGACACTTTCGCTAACTCCTTCGCTTACTCCAGCAAAAATTAAATTTTCTATAACCTTTTTAAAAATTATTAAGTTTGAAAAAAAAGTTGGTTTAAATCCATAAATTTTTGCAATTTCAATACTTAATTTATAGTTTTGCCAAAATAAAATTAAAATATCAACTATTGCAATTGGGCTAATAGCTGTTATTATTGCTGAATTTCTCGAATATTTTAAAATTAATTTTTCAGCTTTTTCATCTAAAGGTTTCATTAAATGCTCATTCAAAAGTGGCAATAACTCTTCATATAAAATTGAACTTTTTAATCTATTTCTTAATTCTAAAACTCCATTTCGTACTTTTTCATCAGGCGAATTTTCATACTCTTTTAATATATCTTTAAAATAAAAAACACTCTCTTTTGATGGTTTTTTTAAATTTTGTTGACCTCTTAATTTAAAGTTATCAACTTTTTTTAATTTTTTTAATCCACCTCTTTGAGTAAAAATAAATTTAAAAACCATCAAAAATATTAAACTTATAAAAGAGACATAAATAATTGCAAATGTTTGATTAAAACTGAAAATTTCTTTAAATTTTAAATAAACATCAAAAAAACTTCCAAGTAAAACAGTAATAAAAACTAAAATTATAAATGTAAAAAAACTATAAAATTTAGTTTGATTTTTAAGTAATCCCTCTTTGATTTGAACTTTATTAGTTAACTCGTCAAACTCTTTTGTTCCCTCGATTGCAATTATTTGAGGTTTTATTTTATCGTTTTTTGTTTTTTGCTCGGCTTCAAAACGGATAGGTTTTGTTTTTTGCATATCAAAACTCCCTTAATGCTTTGGAAATATATTTTGTAATCTTTTTTTCGCTAAATTGATGATTTGTGAAATAATCAAATGCAATCACTCCTTGATAAAGTAACATATCAAATCCATTTTTAACTTTTAAATTATTCTTTTTTGCTAATTTTAAAAAAGCTGTCTCTTTGTAAATTGCATCAAAAGCATATTTTGCACTTTTAAAAAGTTTATCTAAAATCTCTTTTGGTGCTGGTAACTCTTCATCATTAAGTCCGGCTGTTGTGGTATTTACTATCAAATCAAACTTATCATTTTTAAATTCATCCCAAGTATAAGCCTCTATATTTTGTGCTTTAAAAAACTCAAGGCGATTTGATGAGCGATTTAAAATCACAACTTCAAAATCCTCTTGCTTTAAAATCGTAGCTATTGCTTTTGCTGTTCCACCAGCACCCAAAATTAGCACACTTTTTACATTTTCAAATTCACTTATTGCTTTTAAAAATCCATTTGCATCAGTGTTATAACCAATTAATTTATTATCTTCTAAAATCAAAGTATTTACAGCTTGAATTTTATTTGCAACTCCTCTAACTTCATCAGCTAAAAGATAGGCATCTTCTTTGAATGGAACTGTAACATTTGCTCCGCTAAGTTTTAATTTGAAAAATTTATCTTTCAACTCTTTGGCATTTTCTAGCAAATATCTAGTATAAACTCCATCGTAATTTAAATTTTTAAAAGCGAAATTGTGCATTAATGGTGATTTTGAATGATTAATTGGATTTCCAAAAATTGCAAAAAGTTTCATTATTTAAACCAACCTTTTATTTTTTCAAAAGCTGACTCAAATACATTTTCGTGAGTTTTTGCATCAATTCCAAAGCTCTCTTGAACTTTTAATAATAACTCTTTTTGCTCATCGTTTAATTTTTCAGGATATTCAATTTTAATTTGTGCAACAAATGAACCTTTAACTCCACTATGAACATTTTTTACACCCTCATTTTTAAAAATAAATTGTTGTTTATCTTTTGCACCAATTGGAACCTTTAACTCAAGTTCACCTCTAAGTGAAGGGATTTTTATGTTTGAGCCTAATGCTATTTGAGTAAAAAATACAGGAATTTCTAAATAAATATTATCTTCGTGTCGTACAAAATGCTCATCATCAGCCACACGAATAGAGACATATAAATCCCCCCTTGTGCCATCAGGATAAATATTTCCCTTTCCACTTACTCTTATTCTATTGCCACTATCCACACCTTCAGGAATATCTATTTTTATACTTTCATTTTCAAAGTTGTAGCCTCTTCCCGAACAATCTTTACATTTATTTTTTATAATATTTCCCTCACCTCGACACATTGGGCAAGTTTGTGAAAATGTCATAAAACCTTGTCTTGAAAAGACTTGACCTTGTCCACCACATTGAGGACAAACCTCCTTTGCTCCAGCTTCAGCACCACTAGCTTTACAACTTTGACAAGCTCTTTTATACTCAAAATTTATCTCTTTTTTGCATCCAAAAATAGCATCGTTAAAGCTAAGTTCAACTTCCATTATTGCATCTAAATCGTAGCTAAATCTTTGTCGTTTTTGTTTAGAACTTCCTCTGTGACCAAAAAACTCCTCAAAAATATCTTCAAAACCAGGAGCACCTTTTTTAAAGCCACCTCCACTAAGTCCAGCTTTTCCATATGTATCATAAATTGTTTTTTTATCATCATTACTTAAGACTTCATAAGCTTCATTTACCTCTTTGAACTTTTCTTCAGCATCTTTATCCTCTTGATTTCTATCAGGATGGTATTTTAGTGCTAATTTTCTATAAGCTTTTTTTAGTTCATCTTTAGATGTATTTTTACTAACACCTAAAATTTCATAATAACTTCTATCACTCAAATTTCAACTCCTAATGAATTTTGCTAAATTATAGCATATATTTATTTTGCAAAAAGAGTAAAAGAGGGTTCCCTTTTATCTAGTTAAAAAGAAATAAAGTGGTAAATTATCAAGTGTAAAGGTAACTTTTACACCTTGTTTTTTGTCGATTGAGGGTTTAATTTCAGCCAAAGATGAGTAGGATTTTGGAAGAGAAATATTTACGTGAATATTCTTTTCTTCAAGTAGTGCTTTAGCTCGTCCACCGATAATGTTTGCAAACTCTTTCATAGCATCTTTAAGCTCATTTTCATCTTCACTCTCTTCAAAAAATAGTGCTTCATAAGCTTTTTTTGCAAACTCTTTTGGAAAAAGCAAAACGATAATTCCATCGATTTTGCCATCAAAATTGATATAACTTGCCATTAAAGAATTATCTTCTATATCAAATATTAAAATTTTTGAATCCACTTTTGTAGCTTTTATATTAATCATAGATTCAAAAGTTTCAATAGTAGAATTCACAAATATAGACAACTCTTGAATTAAATTTTTAGTTAATTTTTTAACTCCATCAAGATTAGCTTCTTTTATCTTTTCAGTGCCTAGCGATTCTTTTGAAGATTCTCCATAATATGGATAGTAAATATTTCTCATAGCGACGACATAACTACTTTTTTGAGCTAATTTTTTATTATAATCATCAAGAGAGTTTGGAGCAATTGTAAAATAACCCATACTTATAATTTCAGCTAAAAGCTTTTCTTTCTCGATTTTTTCATCTTCAAAAATAAGTACTGTATCGCCCTTTTTTAAATGTAACTTATCCATAAAAAGGTGTAAAACTTCAGTTTTATCAAACAGTCCTACTCTCGAGCCTTTTACAACTGATTTTAAAATTTTGAAAACATCATCTGAATAATCTACAAATCCAACTTTAATTTTTAAATCTTTCTCTAATTTAGAGAGTTTTTCGTATAAAACATTAAGACCAGTGCCACTACATTTTTTGACTGCTTTTAGAGAAAACACAAGAGCTTCAATCTCTAAATTTCTCATAATTATATAGTTTAGATTTATCGTATTTACAAACTTTTTTGCACTTTCTTGGTCTATATCAGAGATTATTTTATAAATTGCTACACCTTTATTTACTAGAACTTTTTCACTCATTAATAGCCTTTATTTGGAATATAATAACTAACTGAACTCTTTCCAAATTTTTTCTGTTTTTTTAAACTAAGTTCTCCGATTTGTGGTGGGAAATCAACAAAGCTCATATGCTCAATTATTACCTCTTTTACATTTTGAGTTGGAATAGTTTTTATTAAATTAATTAATTTTTCATAAATCTCTTCCATTCCCTCTCTATAAGCAAATGGTGGGTCAAAATAAAAATAAGTTTCTTCATTTCCAAGTTCTCTCAAAACTTCACTTAATCTATCAAAACTGTCACCTAAGATTGTGATTGCATTTGAAATATTTAATAATTTAATATTTTTTTGCAAAACTTTAAACGAATCTCTATCTTTTTCCATAAAATAAACTTTTTTAGCACCTCTACTTACAGCTTCAAGTCCGATAGAGCCACTTCCTGCGAAAACTTCAACAAAAATAGCATCGATTACATCAAATTGAAGTGTGTTAAAAATTGATTCTCTAAGTATCGTTTTAGAACTTCTTGTAACTTCAAGCGATGGAAGTTCAATAGTTTTGCCTTTTAGTTTACCTGCAATTATTTTTGCCACAAATTTAGCACCCTTATCTTTCATAATACTCCTTAACAACAACCATTAATTTCTCCACAAAGTCGTTTGTAAGTTCTTGCATTTGACTTTTTAATTTATCTTGTTTATCTTTATTTTTGACATTTTCGTTATAAAACTTTTCAACTGCTACTAAAAGCCTTGATTTAGAAAATGGCTTTTTTAGGTAAGCTTGATTACTACTATTTGAAATAAAAAGTAAAGGCTTATCACTTCTTAATAATTTATCAGTTATTAAAAAATCAGATTCATCTAAATTACTTTGAAAATCTCTTAAAAATATTTCTAAACTTACTTGTAAAAGCATAGAATCACACTCTATTGCTACTTTCAACTTTAAATTCCTTTTTAACAAAATTTTAACCAAATAAAGTTAAAGCTAATTTAAAATAAATATTTTTATGATATAATTTTTTTAGAATATTTAAGTAGTTATCTCTCATTTAAAGGAGTTAAAAAATATGGAAACTGAAGGATTAACATTCCTTGAAGATGGTGAAGTTTTATATGATGATTTGTATTTATTATCTGAAACAGATGAAAAAGGCATAATAACTTATGTCAGTAAATCTTTTGCAAAAGTAGCTGGTTATAAGCAAAAAGAGTTATTAGGTCAACCCCATAATGTTGTAAGACATCCAGAAATGCCACGAGCTGCATTCAAAAGTTTGTGGGAAGATGTGCAAAATAAAGGCTTTTGGACTGGATATGTAAAAAATGCGAGAAAAGGTGGGGGATATTATTGGGTATATGCCACAGTCTTAAGAAATATCGATAGAAGTGGTAGAATTTCATATGTTTCAATAAGAGTAAAGCCTCAACGAGAAGAAGTAAAAAAAGCTGAAGAACTATATAAAACATTAAAATAAAAGGTAAAGATATGGCTCTTGTAAGAAGTAATGGTATTGGTTTAGTTAGTAATCCTCAAGCAAAAAGTATGGTTCAATCAAGTAGTGCAAGAAAAGCTAGAACTTTAGCAAAACAACAACAAATGAGTGAAAATATCTCTTCAATTGCAAATAGACTTTTAGAAAATGCTCAAGAAAGTGTAAGTGCGATTGAGGAGCTTAAAAGTTCGATGGACCAAATAGCCACAGCAGCCGAAGAAAACTCTGGTGCAAGTGAACAAGCCTTAAGAAGTATTACTCATATTTCTAAAAATATTAATAGAATGTCTAGCACAATTGAGAGTGCAATTGCGAGTACTCTTAATACGGGTGATGCAATCACTGGTTCGGTTGGTATGATAAATTCAACAGTTGATAGAATGGTAGCTTCAGTTCAAATTGCAAAAGATTCTTCAGCTAAAAGTGAAGAGCTTAAAGTTAGTTCTCAAAATATCGGTGAAGCCGTTGGATTTATCGCTAAAATTGCTGACCAAACAAATTTATTAGCACTAAATGCAGCAATTGAAGCTAGTCGTGCAAAAGAACACGGAAAAGGTTTTGCCGTTGTGGCTGATGAGACAAGAAGCTTAGCTGGAAATAGTGAAAAAAATGCAAAATTTATTGCTGAACTTGTAAATCAAATTCAAAGTGGAATTGATAATATTATTAAAAGTATAACTTCAACAACTGAAATAATCGAAAAAACTGGAGTTGGTGGAAGAGAACTTAGCGAAACATTAGAAGAGCTTACAAAAATTGCTTCTTATTCAGTAGAAGCGGCTAGAAATGCAAGTGGTTTTACAAATAGACTTCAAGCCTTTTCAAATGACATAAATAGAGGAAGTGAGAGTATTACTGAAGCTTCAGCTCAAATTGCAGGTGCAGTTGAGAAGACATTAAACTCAATCGAACTTCAAGCAAATGCACTTTCTCAAACTGAAGATGATATAAAAGAACTCTCAAGCCTTGCTGAAGATTTAAAATACTCAACCGATACGATTAAATCGGCTGAAGAGATAGCAGTTAGTGCTGATGCACTTGGTGGAAGTGTAGAGGAAATTCAAAAAAGTATGGAAGAGGTTACAAAGTCGCTAAATGATATTGAGAGCTTTAGTAAAACTACAAATGAAAATGCAATTAAAAATAAAGAAAAAGTAGAAGAAGCAAATTCAGTTTCAAAAGATATCGACTCGATTATTACGATTGTTAGGAAGAATTTTGATATTTTAAATGCAAGTTTTTCAAAAGTAAAAAATACAATGGTTTCAACTAGAACTAATTTTGAGTGTTCGATTAAAGAGGGTTCGACGGCTGAAAAAGAGCTTGATTTGATTAAAAAAGAGTCAAGAAATGTAGAAAAAACGGTTAGAAATATTTCAAATAGTATAATTCAACTCAATATGTTGGCAATTTCAGGAAGTATTGAAGCAGCAAGAGCGGGTGAATTTGGGAAAGGTTTTGCAGTTGTAAGTGCTGATATTAGAAATCTTGCACAAGATAGTGAAACAAACACTGAAAAAATTAACGATATTATTGAACTTATGAATAATGAGATTGAAAATGTTAGCAATGACTGGAAAAATCTATTAGTTGGACAAGACAAAGAAAAAAGTACGATTGATTATTTAATAAATGAAGTTGATAAAATTACATCTCAAATAGTTGATATTTTAGATAGATATCAAGGCTTAAAAACTATGAATGACCAAAATATCGAGGGCTTAAATCATTCACTTAGTGGAATTGCTGAAATTCAAAAAGCGATTGAGCTTTCAGCCACAAATGCGATGGAGTCACGAAAGGCAAGTGAGCTAATCATCGAAACTATAGGCAATATGGCTGAAGGAATTGAAGAGTTAGCAGTTATGGCTGATGAGCTTCAACAAGGCTAAAAATAGATGAAACAAATCCAAAAGGTACTTATTTTTAAAATAAATGATAATCAATATGCGATTGATAGCGATAGTGTAATTCAAATTTTAAGAGTACCCGAAATTACAAAAGTGCCACTTACTACGAATAGTTTGAGGGGTTTATGTTCGATTGAGGGGCATATTATTCCTGCTTTTGATGTGAAAGAGATGATTTTTAATTCAAATGATTTAATCGATATCAATAATTTTAAAACTAGAGTTTTAACGATTAAATATAATGATACTCAAATTGCACTAATTGTAGAAGAAGTTGTACAAAATATTGATGTAAGCGAAGTTGAGTACAATGAGCAAGAAACGGCTGTTATTGGAGTTGTTAAAAACAAAGATGAAATTATACAAATTTTAAGTATAGAAAAACTGTTTTCAAATATCACTATGCCAAATTTAACTAAAAAAGAGAAAAAAGGCTCAAATAAAAAGGTTTTTAATGCACTTGTTGAGAGTGTGGATTATATTAAATATTTACTTTTTGA
The DNA here is from genome assembly GCA_022729755.1 of Helicobacter cetorum. Classification (GTDB taxonomy): domain Bacteria; phylum Campylobacterota; class Campylobacteria; order Campylobacterales; family BB28; genus BB28. Next base: position 16,318 of record DZAZ01000032.1, read on the forward strand.
GGTTGAAGATGAAGAGTTTGCAATTGAAATAGAAAATGTAAGAGAAATCATAGTTAATACAAATAATATTACAAAAATTGCAAATGCTTCAAGAGAAATTTTAGGAATGATAACTCTAAGAGATGAAATTTTGGTTGTAATTGATTTGCGAGTAATTTTTGATAAAAAGATAACTTTTAGCGATAAAAATAGAATTTTAGTGATTAAAAATAATCAAAATTTAGTAGGATTTTTGATAGATAATATTTTAGACATAAAAGATATAAGTTTAAAATCTATCGAACGATTACCTGAAAAATTTAGAGATAATAAAGTGAGTGGAGTTGTAAAAATTGAGGATAAACTTGTTAGTATTTTATCAAATAATTTTATAAACGATTTAGTTTCTGATACAAATAACAAAAATAAAGAAGAGTTAAATTTCAAAGAGGTGAAGAATTCTCAAAGTGAAAATTTGATGGAAGTTGCGATTTTTTCGTTATCAAATGAAGAGTTTGCAATAGATATTGAAGATGTAGATGAAATTATACGATACGAAGAAATTACTCCAATGCTAAAAGCACCTCGATTTATCAAAGGAATTATCAATTTAAGAGGTGCAGTTATACCTATTTTATCTTTGAGTGAGCGATTAAATTTTCAAGAAAAAATAAGTGATGATACTAAAATTTTAGTTTGTACTTTAAATGATATGAGAGTTGGCTTTTTAGTGGACAATGTAACGGAAATAAAAGAGATAGCACAAGAGTACATTACAAAAAATGATGAAAATAGTAAAATTTTTTCGCACATTATAGTTTTAAATGATGGTGAGCGAATGATTTTAAAACTTTCAATTGAAAATATTTTTACAAAAGAAGATATTCAAGGTTAAAAATGGCAAAAAAAATTTTAGTAGTTGATGACTCGGCACTTGTTAGAAAACAATTGAGTGCTATTTTAATGAAAGAGGGCTATGAAGTTGAAGTTGCAAAAAATGGAAAAGAGGCTTGTGAAAAAGCATTGAATTTTAATTTTAATGCAATTACAATGGATATTAATATGCCCATAATGGATGGTTTGAGTGCATTAAAAGAGATAATGACACACAATCCAACTCCAGTTTTGATGGTAAGTTCGCTCACAACTGAAGATGCTTCGATTACTCTTGAAGCACTTGAACTTGGTGCAATTGATTATGTTGCAAAAGTAGGAACTTTTAGTATATGTAAAGATGAGAGTGATTTAATCAATAAAATCCGTTTTGTTGCAAGAATTCCAAAAACTAGATTAGAAGCAAAAAGAGTAGTTAGAGGTAAAACTATAAGAAATCTTAAAGAGACAAGAATTGCAGAAAAAGAAATCTCAAAAGAGAGTGCTAATTCAGTCGTGCTAATTGGCTCAAGTACGGGAGGACCTGGCTTGATTGAAGAGATATGTACTTGGCTTCCAAAAGATTTTCCTCACGCAGTTTGTGTAGTTCAACATATGCCCGAAAAATTCACAGCAACTTTTGCAGAGCGATTAAATAAAGCTTCAAAATTGCAAGTAAAAGAGAGTGAAGACAATGAAGAGTTATTAAGAGGTGTTGTGTATGTGGCAAAAGGTGGAACACATTTGCACTTTAGAAAAAAAGTTTCAGGTAAAATTATACTAAAACACGGCAATGCAAGAGAAAAAAGATTTTTTACTCCTAGTGTTGATGAGATGTATTTTAGTGCTTTAGAAAATTTTGCACCAAATAAAATGTTAGCAGTGTTGTTAACAGGAATTGGTGATGATGGGGCGAATGGAATGGTAGCACTCAAAAAAAGTGGAGTTTTTACAATTGCGGAATCTGAAGAGAGTGCTACGGTTTATGGAATGCCAAAAGAGGCATATTTACGCGGTGGAACTTGCGAAGTTTTACCTTTTGCAAAAATTTTAAGAAAAATTACAAGTTATAGGTGAATTTATGGCACTAATTAAAGCTTTAATTGAAAAAAACAGTAACTTTCCTGAATTTAATACTTTAGATGAAACTTTAGATTTTTATCATAGTGAAAATGAGATAGAGAAAAAACATTATGCAATTGAGAAAATGCTTGAGTTTAGTAATGGTACAAAAGAGGTTTTGAAATTAATTGAAGTTGAAAATGAACATAAAATCCTATCATTTATCGGCTCTACTTTGGCTAAATTAAATCCAGAAAATGCACCTATTGAAGAGATTTTAGAACTTTTAAAAAGTGAAAATGCTTTTGTTAGAAATTTAGCAATTTCGATTTTGCGAGATTATGGTAAAGAGATAAAATATTATATAGTGAAATATTTATTGGGTAGTGATAGAGATTTGCGAATTTTTGCTATTAATGTGCTTGGAGATGTCGAATTTAGCGAAAGTAGGGATATGTTAATTGAGCTTTTAGAAAATGAAAAAGATTTAAATGTTGCTATGACGGCAGTTGATTATTTGGCTGAAATTGGCGAACCTAAGGATATAGTTTTACTTGAGAGTTTAAAAATTAAATTTAATGACCCTTATGTTGATTTTGCAGTAGATAATGCAGTCAAATCTATAAAAGGTTAGAGTTTATGGAATTTTCAAAAGATAATTTTATTAAACTTAGTGAATTTGTTTATAGAAAGAGTGGAATAGCGCTTGAATACGATAAACATTTTGAAAAATTAACTAAAACTTTAACAAAAAGAACAAAAGAGTTAAATTTAGAGAATTTTAGAAAATACTTTTTTAAGCTTCGATTTGAAGACAAAGATGGTTTAGAGTTTCAAGAGTTAATCAATTCTATTACTGTAAATGAAACTTATTTTTTTAGAGAAAATTATCAATTTGAAATTTTGCTTTATAATTTATTGCCTGAAATTAATAAAAGAAAAGCTAGAAATGAGCCAATTAGAATACTTTCAGCTCCTTGTTCAACTGGAGAAGAGCCTTATTCGATGGCAATTCACATAATAGAAGATAATAAAATTGTGAATGAGCGAGATATCGAAATCATAGGAATTGATATAGACTCAACAGTTATACAAAAGGCTAAAGCTGGGCTTTATACAAATCGTTCAATTCATACTCTTAGCGAAGAGTTAAAAAACAAATATTTTAAAACAAAAATGGGTTATAACGAAATAATAAGCGATATTAGAGATGCGATAAAATTTGAGCAATGCAATGTGTTTGATAAAGAACAAATTAGAAAACTTGGGAAATTTGATGTAATTTTTTCAAGAAATATGCTGATTTACTTTGATGATGCAAGTAGAAAGGAGGTCGCGATGACTTTTTATGATATGCTTTTACCCAATGGCTATGTTTTATTAGGTCATGCAGAATATATGAATAGAATAGTTTCAGTTTTTAATCCAAAAAAATTTAACAATCATTTAGTATATCAAAAATAAAGGAGAGAATATGCCATTAGTGGTTTTCATTGATGATTCTGAAACAGCTTTAACTTCGACAAAAATTGCAACAGCAAATATGCCGATTGAGATTAAGCAATATTTAAGTGCAGTTGATGCTTTGAATGATTTAAAAACTAAAGTAATAAATCCAGATTTAATTATAACTGACCTGAATATGCCTATTATGAATGGGCTTGAATTTTTAAAAGCTATGAGAGAGCTTGAAGATAGTAAGAAAACACCAGTTTTAATGTTAACAACTGAAACAAAAGCTGAATTAAAAGAACAAGGTAAAGCTTTGGGGCTTACGGGTTGGATTGTCAAACCATTTAATCCAACACAACTTCAAGCAGCAATAAATCGAGTTTTAAGAATAGGATGATGGGGAATACTGAAAAAATTTTAACCTCTGTACTTGAAATATTAAAACATATAAAAGAGGTTCAAATTGATGTTAAGGAGCTTAGTAAAGATTCGATAATGAGTATTAGCAATTTTTTGGATGAACAAAAAATTGGATTAAATACCGAAGTTATGGAAGCTTTGCAACATCAAGATATAATATCCCAACAATTAAGTGCAATAGTAGATGCTATTAATTCTGTTGAAAAAAATATTACAGTTTATATTCATGCGCTAAAAGAGGATACGGGAATGATAAGTGATGGTTTAGAAAAACTTAACTCTAAATTATCCAAATCACTCGATGAAGCAAAATTAAAAAAAAGTTCTTTTGGTGGAAAAGCATTAAATGAAAATGCACAAGAAGAGATAGAGTTTTTTTAAAAATTAGAGGATTTGTATGAAAAAAGTACTTGTAGTTGATGATTCAAAAACAGTTAGAAGTTATCATAAAGAGATACTTAGTAGTTCTGGTTATTTAGTTGAAGAGGCTGAAAATGGAATGGAAGCAGTAGAAAAGAGTATTGATGGTGGGTATAATTTATTTTTAGTTGATGTGAATATGCCTATAATGGATGGATACTCTTTTGTACAAGAGCTTAGAAAAAATGAAAAGTTAGCACCCGTTATTATGATTAGCACGGAAGCCGAAGAGATGGACAAAAATAGAGCATATGAAGCTGGAGCTAATATCTATTATATAAAACCTGTAAAGCCAAATATTCTAATAAGTAGTGCAAAAATTTTGACAATATAAAAGGTATAAAATGAATCCACTATTAGAGCAATTTTTACAAGAAGCTAGAGAAAATTTAAAATTTATTGAACAACACCTTGAAGAGTTAGGAAATGGAGATAGTGAATTATTAAACTCCATTTTTAGGGCAGCTCACACACTAAAGGGTGGTTCTGGAATTGTTGGATTTGAAGCAGTTAAAAATATTACTCATAAAGCTGAAGATTTACTAGATTTACTTAGAAGTAAAAAATTAGAGTATAAACCGAGTATGTTAGGGGCTTTGTATGATGCTTTTGATGAAGTTTTAAATTTAGTTGAAGCAGCAGAAGAAAATGGCGATGTAGTCGAAGCTGATAAAATAATAGAAACTAAAATAGTAAAACATTTATGCGAACAAATGGGAATTAAAGAACAAAGTGTAACTAAGTGGGAATTTCCTGTTAAAATCTCAACAAATCCGAATAATTTAGTAAATTTTAAAACTTTGAGCTTAAAAGAGTTTGATTATAAATTGCCTTTTGAAAAAATAACTTTAACTCAAGAAAATTTTTATGAAAAAAGAGTTTATTTACTACTTTTTGATTTAGATAAAGATTGTATGATGTTTGGAAATGACCCAATTTATGCACTGTCTTTATTAGAAGATAAAGTAGTTTGTATTAGCAGTTTTTTTTCTAAAGATAATGCAAAAAATATTTTAGGTGGATTTAATGATGAAGATGAAATCAATCTCTACTTAAATATAGCTGTAATCGTGGATGCGACCTATGAAGAGATTGAAGAGGCACTTTATAACTTTTTAGATGATATTGTCTTTTTACCTCTTGATATCTCTTCGTTTTTGTCTGTTGATATTGGCAAAGCGGAAAATATTGATTTCATTAAAGATTTAGTTAAAAAAGCAAAAGAATTAGCACTTACAAAAGATACGATTGCATTAAAAGAGACTTTGGAAGAATCACTTTTATTGATGAACCAAGACTCAAAACAAGCGATTATGATTAATAGATTATTAAATTGTTTTGATGCAATTGAAGATTTTGATGTACCGAAGTTAACACAATTTTTTGATGCACTAAAAGATGCAAAAGAGTTCATTTACGAACAAGAAAAAAATATACAAAAAATAGAGACTGAAAAAGGAGAAGTAAAATCAATTCAACAACAAGAGTTTAATGAGGGTGATATTGCAGTTGCAAAAGAGCTTTTAACTCAACAAAAAGAGCAACTGTTAAAAAGCCACGATTTTGAACTATTTGAAAGAGTCAAATTTAATGTAACTAAATGTTTTAAAGTTTTAAATAAAAATTTTGATGAAAATATTTCAGATAGAGTTGTTTTATTAAATTTAATTGATGAAGCTTTAGGAATTAGTGAAATTAAAGAGAAAAAAGAGAAAGAGGTAGCTTTAATTGCACAAGAACCTAAAATTATTAAAGAAGCGATAAAAGTTGAACCTAAAATTGAAGTTAAAAAAGAGAAAGATATTATCGGCAAAGTTGTAAAAGTTGAACAAGAATCAATTGACCATTTAATGAGTGTTGTCGGTGAACTTTTAGTTGCAAAAAATTCTTTGCCATATTTAGCTGATTCAGTTTTTGAGCTTGAACTTGAAAGTATAAAGAGAGTAATTTTAGAAAAATATTCATTTATCGATAGATTGACAAATCAACTTCAAGACATCATTATGTCGATGAGAATGCTTCCTATTTCATATGTATTTGATAGATATCCTAAACTTGTGCGAGAAATTTCTAAAAAATTAGATAAAAAAGTGAAGTTAACTCAAGAAGGTGGCGAAACTAAACTAGATAAAAATATGATAGAGATGTTAGCCGACCCATTAATTCATATTATTAGAAATTCACTTGACCACGGAATAGAAATTCCGAGTGTGCGAAGAGAAGCTGGTAAAGATGAAAATGGTGAAATCTTAATGAGAGCTTATCCACAATCTGATAAAGTTATTATTGAAATTCAAGATGATGGAAAAGGAATTGATGCACAAAGAGTTATCAATAAAGTGTTAGAAAAAAATTTAATGGAAGTTGAAAAAATTGAGCAATTAAGCGAGAGTGAAAAGTTAAATTTAATCTTTTTACCAGGGCTTTCAACTGTTGAAGAGATAAGTGAATATAGTGGTCGTGGTGTTGGGATGGATGTTGTTAAAAAATCTATTGAGAGTTTTGGAGGAAGTGTATCTTTGAGTAGTGAGTTAGGAAAAGGCACAAAACTTACAATGGCAATTCCTGTTTCACTTGCAGTTACAACTTTACTCCACATTTCTATGAATTCGCTTCATTATGGTTTTCCGATGGATAGTGTTAATGAAACTGTTAAAATAGAAAAAGATGAGATAACTTATCTAAATAATGAACCTTTTGTCTATATTAGAGGTCAAGTAATTCCTTTAATTATGATAAAAGAGATATTAAATTTAGAAAAGTTGAAAAATGCTCCACTTTCAATTGTTGTTTTAAATGTTAAAGAGAATTTAATTGCAATAGTTGTGAATGAGCTTTTAGGACAACTTGATGTCGTTCAAAAACCACTTGAGGGGATGCTTAAACATCATCCATTAATTAGTGGAACGGCACTTTTAGGTAATGGTCAAATTATTATGATTTTTGACCCAATTGGGATACTTGAATTTAGCGAAGAGATAAAAATAGATAAGTTAGGTTAAATAAATGGTAGATTTTATTATTTGCAAAATAGAAAATGGTTTTTATGCTTTTAAATTAGATAATATTCAAAGAATAGTTGAAACTCAAAAACTCACACCAATTTCGGATAATTCTATTTATATAGATGGGATTATGACTTATGAAAATAAACCAATTGAAGTTATAAATTTAAAAAAAGTATTAAATTTTACTG
>DZAZ01000092.1 GCA_022729755.1 Helicobacter cetorum
TTTCCTCCATTGCTGCTGAAGTTTGCTCAAGACTTGCGGCTTGTTGCATTGTCGCTGAACTTAATTCATTCATTTTTAACTCAAGTAAATTTGATTTTTCTGATAAACTATTTCCACTGTCCATTGAAATTTTAAGCATTTCAATCACTGCACTTCTTAATTTATTGATATCATTGACCAAAATTTCAAATACTCCACCTTTTTCGATATTTTGAAGTTTCAATTCATTTCTGTAATCATATTTAGCATACTCTTCTAAAACAACATTCATATTTACAAAGTGCTGTTTAGTCGCTTTTATCATTTCATTTACACTATTTTTAAACTCTTCTAAAGTTTGATTTGATGTTTTTTTCTCAATATGTTGACTGTACCAACCGTGTTTAACTCTACCGATAACAATTTTAGCATCGCTTATAACTTCGTTATCTTCTTTTATAACTTTAATAGTTTTTTGAATATTTTCATTCACAACTTTTGCCATTTGCCCAAATTCATCTGTAGAATTGATATTTATTAAATCAACTCTTTCACTCTCACGATTTAAGAATGAGAAAAATGAGAATAAACCATCTTTGAAAATTGAAACTTTACCAGCCAAATCACTCACTATTACAAAGGCAAGAATTAGTAAAACTATAAAAGAGATTGTTATAGTACTCATAATTATAGTTTTACTCATTTCGTAAATTTTTATTGCATTATCAGTCTCTTCTTTGGCAATTTTAATTTGTAGATGAGTAAGTTTTGAGAGTTTTTCACTTATTGGTTCTATTTTCGGATATAACTCTTTATCTCTTATTTGAATTAATAAATCCAAATCTTTATTTTTACAAGCTTCTTTGACTTTTGTTGCAACTTCATCACCATCTTTCATTAACACTTCAGTCTCTTTAGCTAAAGTAGCCTCTTCTTGTGTAAGAGTGGTTGATGTATAAGCTGACCACTGTTTTTGTATAATACTTTCAGCTAAATCAATACCACGGATACACTCTTCAAAGCTGATTTTACCATTTTTCATTTTGCGAGTTATATCTACAATATTTACAGCATATTCTTCAGAGATAATTTTTAACTCTTCAAGAGGAACAACTCTATCTTTGTAAATACTCTCAATTTCAGCTTCTATTTTACCAAGCTCAATGATTGCAAAAATCCCAATTATCAATAATCCTGCCAATGCAATAAAAACTAAAATAGATAGCTTTAGTTTTATCGTTAAATTACCTAACACTTTTTTTCCTTTTATTTTATGATTTATTTAATAACTTGCAAATTGATATTTAACTTTTCAAAATCATCTTTAAAATCGGCTCCAGATTCAAGTGCTACTTCATTATCTTCATCATAATACCAATTTACATTAACTTGATGTCCGCCATCAATTGCTTCTTCTAGTATATCAAAAAGGTCATAAAAAACTTTTGAGCTACTGCTATTATTGTAAGTGATTTCAAAGTTGAATGTAGCATTTTTTTTAAAATCATCGCCAAAGAAGTAATTTTTTATCCATTGCAAAAGAGGTTCGTAAAATTCAAATGTGTTTTCAGGATATGATTTTCCTTTAATATTAAATACTCCTTGAGTTGGGTCAAATTCAATTTGAGGTGTATATTTTGTTGCTTCAATAGATAATGTTTGCATATTAAAATTCCTTAAATAATTGTTTTTATAGTAAAAAATGAAAATAATTCATCAATTTCATCTATTGCAAATTCAATTGGCTCGCTTGCTTTTCTAGCCATTTCTATAAGCCCAAGTCCTGCACCTTTTTCGTGCTTATGAAGTCCACTTTTACGAAGTTCTTTATAGTAATCTTTTAACTCTTGCTTATCCATAGAGTTTAATTTACTAATTTTATTTTCAACTTTTTCTTTATCAATTTTATTGATAATATTTCCACTTGAAACATAATATTTTAACTTTTTGTTATCAAATCCTATCACAGAAATTGAAATATTTGAAAATAAGCTCTCTTGTTTAATGTTTGGAGAATATTTCATTATATTTTGTATTTGCTCAATAAATATCGAAAATATATTTTGAATTATCGAAGTTTTAACATTAAGCATTTCCATCTTATTTCCAAGCTCTTCAACAATGCTAGTTAAGATTAATTGGGAAACTTCTCCACTAAAACTAAAAATTATTCCATCTTTTAAATACTCATTTCTTAAATTATATAAACTACTCAAAATGTTCACCTTTCAAATCGTTAATTTTTTTAATTTTGAAGCCTATCATCGTTATATCATCATTTCTTTCAGCTTCGTTTTGATAAGCATTTAATCCACTCAATATTATCTCTTTTTGTTTGGAAAAATCTTCATTATAACTATTTAATATAATCTCTTTTAATCGTTTTTTTCCAAAAGGTAAATCTTTTTCTCCTCCATTTTGGTCGATTAATCCATCAGTTGAAATGTAAAAATAAGTTTCATCTTCTATATTTATCACACTGTTTTTAAATTCAAAATCAAAATCAGATTTTCTATATCCAATTGAATGTTTATCTCCATCAATCACCTTTAACTCTTTGTTTTCAATATAAAAAAGTGGAATTTTAGCACCTGCAAAAATAACTCGGGAAGTATTTTTATCAAAATATAAAATAGCCATATCAAGCCCAACATCACTCGTAGCATCTTCTCTATTTTGATTGAGTGTAGTTTTTATTTTTTTATTTAACTCTGATAAAATTTTGGCAGGATTATTATAATTATATCGATTTATAATACTTGAAAGAGCCGTTTTTGTTACCATCGTCATAAAAGCTCCAGCAACTCCGTGTCCAACACAATCAATCACCATAAATAAAAAACCATTTCCAAAACTATGATGTTCATTGTTTAAACTTTCATTAAACTCTTGAAATAGATAAATATCACCTCCAACTATATCTTTTGGTATCCAAATTACAAAATTATTTTTCAAATTTAAATTGATTAATTCAGTTTTTGGCAAAATAGAATTTTGTATCATTGAAGAGTATTTGATGCTATCTGTTATCTTTTTTTGGGCTTCTTCAAGTGATATTTTTTGCGATATTATCTCTTTTTGATTGTAACTCATATTTAATAGTAATTCAGTTTTTAAGATAACCGTTTCAATAGAAAATGGCTTTGCAACGAAATCATTTGCACCATTTTTTAAAATCCTTGAAATCAAGCTTTTATCTGTTGTGGAAGATAAAACGATAATTGGAATATCCAAAAAGTTTTTCTTTTTTCTAATTTCATAAATCACATCTTCACCACTCATAATAGGCATTTCTAAATCAAGTATCATTAAATCTATTTTGTTATTTAAGAGTTTTTCAAGTGCTTCTATTCCATCTTTTGCGATGATTACCGTATAATTTCTATTTAAAAAAATTGATTTCATATGATTTCTAATAAAATTTGAATCATCGACTATTAAAATATTACTATTTTTATGAGTATCAAACTTTTTGATGATTTTCAACACTTCATTTACGATAAAATTTATAGGTGTTCTTTTTGAAAAGTAATCCAAAACTCCGAGTTGAAAAAATTCTTCTCTTTTTTTATCGTCATCTTCAGAAGTTAAAACGATAATTTTTGATTTTGAAATATTATTCACTTCATTGATTAAAATATCGCCCTCACCATCTGGCAAAATTAAATCAAGTAAAATAAAATCTATTTGATGATTTAAAATAATTTCTCTAGCCTCTTTTAGAGTAAATGCAGTGTTAATAATTAAATTTTTATCTTTTTGCAAAAAATGTTTTGTAAGTGCATAACTTATAACTTTTGAATCTTCAACTATTAAAAGAGTGTAAGAGTTATTTTGCATTAAAAAAGTTTATCTTTTGTACTTATTTTTTATCTCTTGCCAATGAATAGCCACTTCTTCATCTTCTAAACCAAGTTCATCTACAACTTTTTTCATAAATTTATAAGCATTTTTATAATCTTTTAATTTATAATATCCCCAAGCTAGAGAATCTAAATAATAAGCTGAATTAGAATCTTTTGTAAGTGCCTTTCTTACGAGCTTCATACCATCTATTACATCTATATCGTGTTCAATTAAAACATAGCCTAAATAGTTTTGATAAACATCATTATCCAAAACCGAAACAACTTCTCTTAACTTTTTAATCACCGATTTTAATACATTTTTATCGTTTTTATTTGTAGCTCCTTCATATTCAAACATTGCTGATTGAGCTAAAAATTCAATATCATTTGTATTTTTATAAAGTTTCATTGTTAATTTTTTTGCTTCATCAAACTTTTTTTGTAATTTATAAATTTCAAGCAATAAAATATCATCAACTTCACCATCTTCTAAAAATTTTTCCATCTCTTTGAAATCTTTTTTAAAAATTAAAAGTTCAATCACTCGTTTGCCATAATTTAAATCCGAAAACTCTTTAAACATTCGTTTATAAACTTCAATTAAACCATCAATATTTTGTTTTTCTGCATAAAGTGCTAATAAATTATTACACAGTTTCTCCCCACAACCATACAGTTTTGTATGGCTTTCTAAATATGAAATCGCTCTATCTTTATCTTCTAAGTAAATATAAAGAGTTGTAACGATTTTATCTAAAACTTTCTCATTAAAATTCAATTTATAAGCTTCTTCTAAGTATTTTAAAGAATTTTGATAATCTCTTTTTAGTAGATAAATCGATGAAACTAACTCATAATTATTTATATTTTTTTCGTAATTTAAAATATCAAGTGCCATTTTAAGGGAATTATCAAAATCTTGTTCTTGCAAATAAATAGTAATTAAAAGTTTTTTTAAAGTTACATTAGTTTTATGAACTTTTATGGTTTCTAAAAGTTGTTTTTTTGCACTTGAAAATCTGCTTAATTTTATAAGCAAATTTATCTCTTTTATTTTATAATCCAACTCTTTTGTAACTTCATATAAATTATTAAAATAGTAGTGTGATGTATTATAATCGCCTCTAGCCTCGCTATCAAGCCCTAAAATTAAATATTTATTTTCATCTTCAAAATGAGAAACATTTACTCTTTTATTTGCACAACCTAAAAATAAACTAGAAACAAACATAATTATTAAAGCATTTTTATAGCTGGACATTCTTTTGCAACCTCTTCTTTTTTATCTTTAAAATGTTCCCAAAATGGGAAACTTTTGCATTGAGTTGGTCTATGTGAATAAATTTTACAACCTCGTTTTTCTAAATCAAAAAATACACAAGCAAAATTTTGCTCATCAATTTGCAACTCTTTTATAGAATATTTATATTTAACTTTATATAAATATTGATTTATAAAATCTATTTTAGCTAAATTTAAAAATTTTGCAATCTCTTTAATTTCTTCAGGATTAACCCAAATAAAGCCACTGCTTCCAGTACAACAATTACCAAGACATTCACTACAACCATTTGTATCAAAAGCAAAATTGAATCCATCTTTTGTTAAAATCATCAAATCCTCTAAATTTTATCTTGTAATTTTTTACTTATAAACACTTCAAATAAAGCAAGAATAACAACTACAACCGAAATAAGCATCATTTCATTCAAAATAGAGTTAAATATTTCCACTTATTTCCTTAATTTAATTCCATTTTCGCTAAGTTCTATCAATTTTTCATCAATTAAATTTGTCAAAACTCTCTTAAAAGCTTTTCTACTCATTTTAAACTTTTCTTTTATCAATTCTGGTGAACTTTTATATGTAAAATTTAAACTTTTCTCTTTTTTTAAAATATTAAGTACAATTTCTCTATCATTATCAACAGCTTTTTTACCAACTTGTTTTAATGTAACATCGATTTTTTCATCTTCTCTAATATTTTTAATATAACCTACTCTTTTTTCGCCAATATTCAATTTTTCATAAATTTCATTTGAAAATAAAAGCCCTAAAAACTCATTATTAATAATCACAAAGGTACCTAAATCGCAAAATTCATAAATTATTAAATTAACTTCTTCAGAAATTTTTAAATTTTGGGCTTGTCTTTTTAAGATAGATTTTATTTTAGAAGTAGCTATTACCCTATTTTCTTTATCAAGTTCAAGTTTTACAATGTAACTTTTGCCCATTTTCATTTGAATATCTTGTTTTGAGAATGGGATAAATAAATCTTTATCCAATCCCCAATCCAAAAATGCACCAAATTTAGTCACATCTTTAACTTGCAAATATGCAAATTCATTTACACAAGCTTTTGGAATTTGAGTTGTAGCTACGGGTCTATCTTCAGAGT
>DZAZ01000093.1 GCA_022729755.1 Helicobacter cetorum
AAACAGGAGTTTTGCCTAATTTAATTGATGTTTCGTTTACAAGATTGTAAGTTTCGTCAGAAGTAACCAAACCGCGTATGATTTCTACTAATTTCATCATTGGAACTGGATTCATAAAGTGCATACCAATTACTTTTTCGGGTCTTTGGGTGTGTGCAGCAATTTCAGTAATAGAAATTGTTGATGTATTACTTGCTAAAATTGCTTCTGGTTTGGCAACTTTGTCGATGTCCGAAAAAATCTTAAATTTCAATTCTTTGTTTTCTGTTGCGGCTTCGATGATTAAATCAGCATCAGCAGCCAAATCATAATTTGTTGTTGTAGTGATATTTGCAAGTGTAGCAGCTTTTGCTTCTTCGGTAATTGTACCTTTTTTCACTTGTCTGTCAATGTTCTTTTCGATTGTTGTTAATGCTTTGGTTAAGTATGCTTCGGAAATATCCATCATCACTACTTGATAACCAATTTGTGCAAAAGTATGAACAATACCATTACCCATTGTTCCAGCACCAATTACAAATACTTTGTTGATATCCATAATATTCTCTTTTTTTTATTTTTGTAAAATTTACATTTCTAAAATTAATAAAAAATTACTAATTTGTATATATTAATTTGCTATTTTTCTGAATAAATATATTTTAAAACTATTTTATGGAAAATTATGGATAATTTTAGTTTCAAATCTATCGTTAGCAATGGCACTGGCGAGATAAATGATATTGCGATAATTGATAAAAATATAAATGACTTACCTGAAGGTGATGTGCTAATTAAAGTTGCATATTCCGGTTTGAATTACAAAGATGCACTTTCGGCACGAGGGCACGTTGGCATTACCAAAAAGTACCCGCACACACCAGGTATTGATTTGTCGGGCGTAGTTGTGGATTCTAATAATGATAATTTCCAATCAGGCACAAAAGTTCTTGTAACGGGTTACGATTTAGGAATGAATACTTCAGGTGGGTTCCAAGAATTTGTAAAAGTTCCTTCAGCTTGGGTTGTTAAATTGCCCAAAAATCTAACTCTAAAACAAGCAATGATTTACGGTACTGCGGGCTTTACTTCTGCCTTAGCTTTCAATAGATTTGCTATGTTGGGTTCTGATATTAGTTCGGGAAAGTTGCTTATAACAGGTGCAACGGGCGGAGTTGGCATTTTATCTGTAGCTATTGCCAAAAAAATTGGCTATTATTCAGTTGCTTCTACTGGCAAGATTGAATTATCCGAACTTTTACGCGAATTGGGAGCAGATGAAGTTATCGATAGAAATTCAATTATTGACGAAACGAAAAGACCACTTTTAAGTAGAAATTGGAAATTTGTAATTGAAAGTGCAGGAGGAATAACCCTAAATTCTGCTATTCGTTCTTTGGATAAAGGCGGAGCAGTTGCAATAATCGGCAATGTTACTGGTGATGAAATACACACATCAGTTTATCCATTTTTATTACGAGGAATTGCATTGCTGGGCATAGAATCTGCCGAAACAAATATGGAATTGCGATTGTCTCTTTGGGATAAATTAGCAAACGAATGGAGAATTGATAATTTTGAAAAAATTCATAAATTAATCAGTTTAGAGGAAGTACCAACTGAGTTAGGAAAAATGCTGCAAGGAACACAATCGCAAAAAGTAGTAGTTGCTATCGATAAAAGTTTAGATAAATAAAAAATAATCAACCCTAAAATGAATATCAATAATTATCCAGCATTGAAAATTCTTCTTCTATCAGCGATTGGATTTGTAATTGGCAAATTCATTCCGATTAGTAGTTTTACGCTAATAAGTGTTGGATTTGTAATACTGATTGGCTTAATAATTCATTTAACAAAAGTAAATAAATCTATTTTCCCAATTCTCTTGTTAATTTTATTAGGTTTGGCAACAAGTTATCGTACTTCTAATTTGGATTACAATTATGACGGAGAATTTTTTGAGAATCAAAATGGCTATTTCTCAGGAAAAATAGTAGATTTATCCAAAAGCACAAAAAAGAATTATCGAGTGATAGCCGAAGGAAAAGTCATATTTGGGAATTTTATTTATCAAGATAATGTTAGAATTGCTCTAACAATTATCCTAAGTTCTCGCGACAAAAAGCAATACAACAATTTTCCATCGGGCGATGAACAGATTTGGTGCAAAATTAAATTGCGACCACCGAACAAGGCAAACTTGCCAAGTGAGTTTAACGAAGTGAACTATTTTCGTTCCTTAGATGTGCAATATACTGCCATTTGCTATTCAAATGATTTTGCATTTTGTAGCAATAAAAATGAACAGACTTTACAGGAAAATATTCTATCGTCAGTCAACAAACAAATTGATAGAATTTACTCAAATTATACTCGCGGTATAGTAAAAGCCTTGCTAATTGGCGATAGAACTGAAATCACTAAGCAAACACAACAGGAATTTTCCCAAACAGGTGTAGTGCATATTCTTTCCGTAAGTGGATTTCATGTTGGTGTGATTGCAGGAATTTTATATTGGTTATTCTCATTTTTTCCAAGTAGGATACTACGATTTTCATTTACAATTTTAGCTCTGAGTTTTTATATATTTCTTATTGGTTATCCTCCGTCAGCCATTCGTGCTGGACTAATGATTGCACTATATTTATTAGCAAATTTGCTGCAACGAAAAGCAAATCCAATAAATATTATTGCTACTGTAATACTGATAATTGCAATAGTACATCCTGCCACACTTTATAGTGCAGGTTTTCAGATGTCGATTGGAGCAATAATTGGAATTACTTTGCTCTTCGGTCCATTTAATGCATTCTTTCAGAAAATTCTAAAATTTGAAAAATATTCGATAACTCATAAGATTGCAGCAAGTCTGGCAATTACTTTTGCGTCCTCGGCAGTGGTTTCGCCAATTGTGGCATATTATTTCTCAACTTATTCAGTAATTTCGCCACTGGCAAATTTAGTGATAATTCCATTGATGCTATTTGCACAAATATTTTCGATTGTATCGGTGATAGGGAGTTATTTTTTCTTATCTCTGGGTGATATTTTTGCCAATACAGCACAATTATGCATTGAATTGTCAGGAGCAATTAATCATTATTTAGCATCGATTAAGTATTCGTATTTGGCGGGCGGAAATGTTATGTATTTTTCACTTTTCTTCGGAATTATAATAACTTATATGTTTTTGTCAAAGAAAATCGAAACTTTCGTATTCAGATTTAGTTCATCTTTGATTTTAAGCGTTCTTTTCATTCTAATAATAAATTCACACTCAGATGCGAAATATATTTTGGTTAAAAGGTATGATAATTTAGTAGCAATTGATACGATGAATCGCCGAGCAATGATAATTTCAAATTCTAAATTAGCAGTCAGGAAAGATGATTTTCCACTCAAAATGTATTTGATAAATTCAAAAATTATAAAAATATATTATTCTAAAAATTTGGCAGTTGTTGCCAAGAAAATCGAGAATCGCCAATTAAGTACAAAAGCAATCAACAATACTGCATTAAATCAAATCTATAATTTGCTTAAAAAATCACAAAATTGAGATTATTGATTTGATTTTTTAATTAAATTCACAAGCCAATTTTTAACAGAATTATAATTTACGATATTTTCTTGGATAGCCGAAGTATCTAAAATATCGTAATGAGTAATGTCTTGCTCTTCATAAGTTTCAGTTTGCTCAGGATAAAATAGAGCAAAGTTAGAATTTTGGGTTTTATCTAAATAATTTTCTACTATATTTCGGTAAGTTATTTCGTAAGAAATTGCACGAGGACGGGAGAACAAGCAAATCAGCATATTTTCATCTTTAATTTGATAATTAATTTGATTGAATTCCTCATCATTTTTAATATGTGTGATTTTGTAATCTATATTAATTTGATTAACTCTAAATTGCTTTTGGATAAATAGAATTGTGTTTTGAAAAGCATAAAAATGCACTTTGTAATTCAAATTAGTTGATAGATTAACAATTGAAGTTAAAATTTTAGTAAAGCCAATTTCGTATTCAGAATGTTTTGGAATAATTACAAACAACTCACTAATCAAATTCAATGGTACAATAGAGCGGAAAACATAGATTGATTTATTTGTATCTTCTAATAAATTTTGGAGAATTGTGCCAAAAAAACGAGAATCTACAGTTGTATTAGGCGAGAAACCAAGAATCACATCTGTAATCAAATTTTCTTTTATAGTTTTGATAATTCCATCTGTAACATTCAAACTTGCACGAGAAGTAACGATTACTTTTCGCGACAAATCAGATGATATATTTGGGACGGTATCATACACAATTTTTTGGCAATGGTTCATTTTATTCTGTAATTCTGCTTCGTCTTGCGACACAGTCAGGATATAAATAGGATGATTAGAATGAGTATCCCTTATTCTTGCACCGAATTCAATTAATTTAGAAATATTTTCTGGATTTGCCACATTTACTAATAATTTTTGCTCAAATTCATTCGTTAATTTTACTTTTGCCTCGTCTTGTGTTACAAGTTGCCTCCCGAAACGTTCAGTTAAAAATGATGAAATTAATGCTGTTAAAAGTATTAATATTATTACAACATTCAAAATTGACTCGTCCAAAACACCAATTTTGTGCCCGATTACAGCTATTGCTAATGTTGCAGCTGCCTTAGAAAATGAAATTCCAATTAAAAATTTCATTTCTAATTTAGGAAATTTGAAAATTTTGGTTGTTAAATATGAAGTTGTAATTATTGCAATAGCCCAAATCACAAATAGTACTAATCCAAATGAAAGAACATTGTAACCTTTTGTAAATACACGCACATCGATTATCATTCCTACTTGAATTAGGAAAAATGGAATGAATAATGAGTTACCAACAAAATTTACTCTATCCATCAATGTGGAAGTATGAGGAATGAATTTGTTGAGTGCTATTCCCGCTGCAAATGCACCTATAATCGGTTCATATCCTGCTAACTCAGATAGAAATGCAGTTGTGAAGAGTATAAACAAAACAAAAATAAATTGCCAAGTACCTACTTCTTCAATGTTTTTGAAAAACCATTTAGCAAATGCCGGAACAGCATAAATCACAAATGCAAGGAAGAAAATTGAAAGAAATCCTAATTTTAATAAAGATGAAATTAAATAGTCAGGGGCAACATAAGCTTGCTCTAAAACTGAGAGTAAAAGCAGAGCAGCAATATCAGCAAAAACGATTGCTCCAATTGCCAATGTCATTACTCTGTGGCGTGTTAGTCCCAATCTGGAGGCAATTGGATAAGAAAGCAAAGTAAATGTGGAAGCAAGAATCGAGATGAACATCGCGGATATCCAACTAAGGTTGAATATATAGTGGCTTACTAATGCAGATAAGGAGCCCGATATGCTAAATAATACAATGGCAAAAAATAAACTTTTATATTTTGTTGTTTTAAATTCATTTAAATTTAATTCTAAACCCGCAAGGAACATTATATACAAAAGCCCAATTGTACCAAGAAGGATTATACTATTGTCCAATGCAATTAGATTTAAGCCCTTTGGACCGATAATAATTCCAGATATAATCATTCCCACTATGCCGGGAATTTTAAATCTTTTCAGAATTATTGGCGAAAATAATATAATAAATAATACTATAGCAAATATTACTACTGGATTAGAAAAAGGCAAATGTACTTCGGGAATAAATTGCATTAGCAAAACAAAATTAGTTAATGATTATGCAAATTACAAAAATATTATTAAATAATAACAAAGAAAATTACACAAATCAAATCTATCAATAAAGTGATTATTTTCAATTATTACACCAGGACGCATTTTCTGATATTCATGCCCAAAAGATGGATCAAAATTAATAAGCCAAATCTGCTTTTGACCGAAAATCATTATTAATTCAAGTTTATATAATAATTAACTTCTTCTTCTGTAAGGAAATCTGATGAATTATCCATAATTGCAGAATTTTCTATATCA
>DZAZ01000094.1 GCA_022729755.1 Helicobacter cetorum
TTTATGAAAATACTTTTGCAGGAAATAATCTTGTAGCTTCAGTTTATGCAATTTATGGAGCTAGAGTTGATTTAGTTATCGCTCAAAACGAAGTGAAGTTATATCGATTAAATAAAGATGGTGATTTTGAATTTATAAAAGTATTAAGCTTAGCTGAAAAAGGTCATATAAATGCTACGGGTGGAACTCAAAAAGAGTGGTTTGCTTATCATAGAGAGTTTGTAAATAGCTTTTTTAAAAAGGGTTATAGATTAGAGTATTCTGGTGGAATGGTACCAGATTTGCACTCTATTTTACTTCAAAGAGGAGGACTTTTTAGTTATCCTGCAACTATGGACAAAGAAAAAGGTAAACTTAGAATGATTTTTGAAGTTTTTCCATTTGCATATATTTTTGAAAAAGCTGGTGGGAAAGCAATTGACGGTAAAAATAGAGTTTTAGATTTTACTCCTGAACATTTGCACGATACAATGCCTTGTTTTTTTGGCTCAACCTATGAAATCGAAGAGGTAAGAGAGGCTTATGCAAATAGAAGTTGATGAGTATCAAAAAAAATTAGAAAATAAAATGAATGAACTTAAAAATTCTCAACAAGCAAATGGAGTTGAAAGTTGTTTAAAATGCCAAAAAGTAATTGGTTGTGAAATTAGAAACTCTTATGTGATAGCCGTTTATAATAGTATGAATAAAGGCAAAAGTGGGGATTTTGAGTTTTAAAAAATTTCTACTGATAATGACAAAAATGAAAAATAAAGATATAATTTAAACATATAAAATTAGAATAAAAACTTTAAGGATATTGATGAGTTGCAAAAAAATTTATATTACTACACCAATTTATTATGTAAATGATGTGCCTCATATTGGTCATGCTTACACTACGATTATAGCCGATACAATCGCAAGATACTCAAGATTAATTGGCTATGATACATTCTTTTTAACAGGAACTGATGAACACGGTCAAAAGATAGCTGAAAGTGCTAGTGCAAGAAGTAAAACTCCAAAAGAGTATGCAGATGAAGTTAGTGGTAAGTTTAGGGCTTTATGGGATGAGTTTGAGATAAGTTATGATAAATTTATAAGAACGACTGATGATTATCATATAGTTGGAGTTAAACAAGCTTTTGATAAAATGCTTACAAACGGCGATATTTACAAAGGCGAGTACGAGGGGTATTATTGTGTTAGTTGTGAAACATTTTTTACAAAAACTCAATTAATTGATGATGAGTTTTGTCCTGATTGTGGCAAACCTACAAGATTAATTAAAGAAGAGAGTTACTTTTTTAGGCTCTCAAACTATCAAGAAAAACTACTTAAATTTTATGAAGAAAATCCAAATTTTATTTTACCAAAATCAAAGAAAAATGAAGTCATAAAATTCGTTGAAGGTGGGCTTAGAGACCTTTCAATAACAAGAACTAGCTTTGATTGGGGTGTTAGATTACCTGAACATTTAAATGATTCAAATCATGTTATGTATGTGTGGCTTGATGCTTTGCTTAATTATGTAACAGCCCTTGGATATGGAAGTGATGAGGCTAACATGGAATTTAGTGCCAAAAAAATTCACGTTGTGGGTAAAGATATTTTGAGATTTCACGCGATTTATTGGCCAGCATTTTTAATGAGCCTTGGGCTTAATCTTCCAAAACATATCGCAGCTCACGGTTGGTGGACTAGAAACGGCGAGAAGATGAGTAAATCAAAAGGCAATGTTGTAAATCCAAAAGAGGTGGCTGATGCTTATGGACTTGAGAATTTTAGATATTTTATGCTTCGAGAAGTGCCTTTTGGACAAGATGGAGATTTTTCGCAAAAAGCTTTAATTGATAGAATAAATTCAGATTTAAGCAATGATTTAGGAAATCTTTTAAACCGTGTAATTGGGATGAGTGAGAAATATTTTGAGTTTAGAATAAATTCAAGTGATGTGAAAAAGTTTCACGAAAAAGAGTTGATTGAGGTTGAAAATATTATCAATTCACTTGAACCATATCTTTATGAGATGCAGACAAATCGTTATCTTGAAGAGCTTTGGAAAGCATTAGTTATTGCAAATCATTCAATTAGTTTTTATGAGCCTTGGGTAAAAATGAAAGAGAATAAAACTGATGAAACTATGGCACTTATTGGGTTAATTGCAAATATTTTGGCAAAAGTTTCGATTATGTTAAATGCAGTAATGCCTCGAGTTACTTCAAAAATCGCTGATGCACTTGGATTTGAGATAAATAGCGATAGTTTTAATAGATATATAAAAAACAAAGAGCTTTTAAGTGAATTTTTTATCAAAAAAATTCCTCCTCTTTTTCCTAAAATCGAAGAGCCACTTTTAAGCTCACCTGAACCAAAAATCGAAGAGAAAAATGAAGTTAAAAAAGAAGAATCAAAGGCCAAAAAAGAGGCAAAAGTTGAAGTAAAAAACGATGGTATAATTACAATTGATGAGTTTTTTAAAGTTAGCTTAAAAGTTGGAAGAGTTTTGGTGGCTGAAGAGGTTGAAAAAAGTACTAAACTTTTAAAACTTCAAGTGGATTTGGGGGAG
This sequence comes from Helicobacter cetorum, assembly GCA_022729755.1. Classification (GTDB taxonomy): domain Bacteria; phylum Campylobacterota; class Campylobacteria; order Campylobacterales; family BB28; genus BB28. Next base: position 2,552 of record DZAZ01000094.1, read on the forward strand.
GAAAAACCTAGACAAATAATAGCTGGAATTAAAGAGTTTTATAGCCCTAGTGATTTAATTAATACAAATGTTTGTGTAGTCGCAAATTTAAAACCAGCCAAACTTATGGGAATGCTAAGTGAAGGAATGATTTTAGCTGCAAAAGATGAAGATGGGCTTTGCCTCATTAGACCTGAAAAGAGTAAAAAGGTTGGAACTGCGATTAAATGAGACTAACAAGTGTAATAGATATTGTTGGTGGAGAGTTAATAAACTCTTCATCAATTGCACACTTTAATGACATCAAGTTTTATCCAAAGAGTATAAGACAAGGCGATATTTTTATTGCATTTGATAAAACCTTAATTTATGAAGCTGTCGAAAATGGAGCTTATGGGATACTTTTTGAGGGAGATATTAAATTTGAGCATAAGCTAGATGTGGCACTTATAAAAGTTAATTCTATTTTAAACTCTTCGTTAAAGCTTTTTAGATTAATCCTTTTAAATAAATCCTTTAAATTTTTTTTGTTAGATGATGTTAGTTTTGAGTTAGCTCAAAAAATTATAACTCACAAAAAAGTAGCTTTTTTAACAACATCTAACTTAGATAATTTTCACAAAATTACGATAAGTGAAGAAGAGACTATTTTTTTAAGCTCAAATGTTGAATTTTTAAACACAATTTGGCCACTTTATGAAGTGATAAATAAAGAGAGTTTAGATTTAATTGTAATTAAAGAGTATTTATTTGAGACTACTTTTTCTTTTAAAGATGAATTTTTTTATAAAGCGAAAATTTCACCATTTTTTATAAAAAATTTATCTAAAGTTTTGGAGTTTTGCAATAGTTATGATATTGAACTTTCTTTAAAATTACTTAATTTTATAAAACATTTTGAGCCAATTTTTGTGGATAAGTATTTTCATATTAAAGAGTTTGCAAAAAGTGATAAAGTTTTGATTTTTGAACCTGATTTAAAACTTTTTGTGCAAGAGATGGAATTTTTAACTGAAAATACAAAATGGGCAAAGAATAAGTTTTTTTTAATAGATAGTTTAAATAGTGATTTAAAAAATGTTAATTTTTTTAATAATAATCAAAGTTTAATGCAAATGTTAAAAACGATAAATTTTAATTTTAGTTTAATTGGAGGTATACAAGCCCAAGATTTTAAAATTTTACTTGATATTAAAATAGAGGAAAAAAGTCTATTTTAAAATAGTTTTATTTATATGGTACTAATTTTGCTTATTTTTACTTAATTTAAACATTTACAAGAAAAAGGAAATTTTATGTTTTTTAGAACAAAAGAAGATATCGCAAAGATTAAAGAGTTAGAAGATAAATTATCAGATATAAAACACGAAGTTGAGTCGCTGAAAAATGAAAATTATCAATTAAAAGATAAAGTTAGAGAAAAAGAGATGCATTGCGAAAAAGAAAACTCTAATTTTAACTCAATTAAAAGTGCATTAAGTGAGTATCATAGCGAGTTTCACTCAATTGAAAATGCACTTGAAATTTTATCTTCATCAAAAGATACAAAAACAGATGCAAATTTAAATGAGGTATCAAATCAAGCTGAAAAAGAGATTGAGAGGGTGAATGTTTCACTTAATAATTTAACTCAAATGATATTGGAAACTTACCAATCAGTAGAGGTTTTAAACGATAATGTAAATAATATTCAATCAATTATTGATTTGATTAAAGATATTTCTGACCAAACAAATTTATTAGCACTAAATGCTGCAATTGAAGCAGCAAGAGCTGGTGAACATGGAAGAGGCTTTGCAGTTGTTGCTGATGAAGTTAGACAACTTGCCGAGAGAACTCACAAAGCTACAGCTGAAGTTGAAATAAATGTAAATACACTAAAACAAAATAGTGCAAATATTCACGAAAGTTCAAAAACTATGGAAAAGTTTGCAACTGAAAGCACGGAGAGAATGAGTAATTTTCAAGGTGTTATAAATAATTTTATCTCTATTTTTAGAGAAGGTAGTGCTAAAAAAAGTGTAATAAGCGAAGTTGAAACTATTTTAGCAAAACTAAAAAGTTCAACTAAAAAACTATTTGAAAAATTACATTAAGGCAAATAGTGACTAGAAGAGATATTTTATTAGGAAGTGGATTTTTAATCGCTTCTAGTTTTGTTGGTTGTAGCGAAAAAAAAGAGTTAAAAGATGTAAATTTTAATAAATCAAAAAAACAGACACTAAAACTTGCTACAAGTTGGCCAGCTCACTCTCCGATACTTGGAACAGCTGTTGATTTTTTTGTAGATAAAATTTTAGAAATAAGTGGAGGAAGTTTAGAGGTTAAAATTTATCCAAAAGATACCTTAGTTCCAGCATTAGAAGTTTTTGATGCGACAAGTGCTGGAGCTATTGATATTTTTCACTCTGGTCCATATTATTGGAAAGGTAAAAATTCAGCCCTAAGTTTGATTGGTGGAATTCCTTTTGGATTTAGTGCTAATGAGATGAATGCTTGGATGATGTTTGCGGGGGGAATGGAGCTTTGGAGAGAACTTTATGCAAAATACAATCTCTATCCGATGTTAGGAGGTAATACCGATGCACAAATGGGTGGATGGTTTAGAAAAGAGATAAATTCACTTGCTGATTTAAATGGGCTTAAAATGAGAATTCCAGGACTTGCAGGGGAAGTTATAAGTCGTCTTGGAGTAAATCCTGTGTTACTTCCAGCTGGTGAAATTTATCTTGCACTTGAGCGAGGTGTGATAGATGCCACTGAATGGGTTGGACCAGCACTTGATATTGCAATGGGATTTCATAAAGTTGCAAAACATTATTATAGTGGTTGGCACGAACCAGGGAGTATAATAGAATTTAGTATGAACCTCAAAAAATTTAATTCTCTCTCAAATGAGCATAAAGCTATTTTACAAACAGTTGCAAATGAGACAAATTCAAGAATGATTTATGAATCTCAAGCGAAAAATTCTGAAGCTTTAAGTGAACTTGCTAAACTTGGAATAAAACCAAAACTTTTTCCAAAAGATGTTATCGAAGCTGCAAAAAAAGCACTTTATGAGGTGATAGAAATTGAAAATCAAAAAAGCGAGGATTTTAAGAGAATTTGGCAAAGTATGGAAAAATTTTTAACTATTTCAAAAGAGTGGACGAATATGGGAATTAAATCGTTTTTAGATATGAGAAGTTAATTTAACTCAAATTTATACAAAAAAATCATCAAAAAGTTTATTTTTTTAAGCTAATTTTAAAAATACTTAGCTATAATTTCGGCTCACAAACGGTCAAGGTTAGCTTGAAAGTTTGAGTTCT
>DZAZ01000095.1 GCA_022729755.1 Helicobacter cetorum
TAAAACCAACAGACTTCGGAAATGCAAGAGGAACATTCTCCGAAGCTAAAGACTATACAATTTACACAGCATCAAGTGGTGTAATTGAAGTAGACAAAGAATACCCAGGAACTTATTATGGAGTTTTAACTGCAACAGGTTATAACACTGAATTCGTTACCTTTACTATCCCTGCAGGGGAAAATAGAGGAGACTTAGCAGACTATCAATCTAACCCAGACAGTAAAGCAACAGAAATGGCTCTTGTAGGTACAACAACAGACGAAGATTTCGCATTCACATTAGTTAACGGAACAGACAAATCAATCAAAGATTCAATTCTTTTAACAGTTAATGAGAATACAGAATTCAGAGGATGGAAAGTTATAATTTCAGACGAAGAAGGATTTTCACTTGACACTGACGGAGATGGAACATACGATGAAGGTATCAAAAAACTTGTTCTATCAGTAGGTGGAGTTGAAACAATCATTTTCGAACCAACAAAAGGAACAGACCTATTTGACAGTAATGACGAATACACTATGCTCTTAAACAACGTTGTTGTAGCAGACGACTCTGATTTAGTAGTTAAATTAGAAATTATTGCTAACACTGGTGATTATACTGGTGCTAATGACGAAGTTTGGGGAGAAGGTGAAGGAGTTCTTTCATACATCAAAATCTATGATAATGAAGGAAGTCTATTCGCAACTGTAGATGCAACAGCATAAATAGAAATGTTTTTTTCTTTTTTTTTATTTTAATTTTGGTGGGGAAATATGAGCAATATAGCAGACAAATATAATATAGGTGGAAGTGCTTTCTGGATATTATTTATACTACTCGGTCTTGGTGGTCTTTTATATTTGATGGTTTGGTCTTTTCATAATGATAGTGTAAAAGGTATTGCACTCTCAATAATTTTCTTTGCAATGATAATTGCAGGAGTATCATTATCACGATTAAAAATATTTGACGAATATTCATGGGGAACTAATTCTTTATCTTTTTCTTTAGGATTTTTTGCATGGTTAATAATCGGAAATTTATTTGGTAAACAATCAGTTTTATCATTAACAGAAAACAATTTATTCGCAACTGTTTCTTCAGAATTACCTCAATTTGTAGAAATGATAACAACAGTATTTATTATTCCAATAGCAGAAGAATTGTTTTGGATGGTAGGTATTCCATTTGCTTTGATAAGTATAATGACAGCATTAGGAAAACAATATCCAATATGGAGTAATAAAATTTTACAAATGGTAGTTGTAATAATAATATCATCAGGAACATTTGCAATCTTCCATGTCGGTAAGGTTCATACATTATTCATGATTTCAGCGATTATATTTAGAACAATAATGATAGTTTTAATTTATGGTGACGAAGAATTTAATATACTAAAAGGTGTAAATTTAGTAGTTGCATTTAGTTTAGGTTCACATATAGCAAATAATATGATTAATTTTGGTGTAAGTAAAACATGGTTAATATTACGTCAAGAATTATTAGTTACATTTTTAATTGTAGGATTATTCCTAGCAATATTCCTAACAGCAATAGATAGAATATTAGGATTTATAATGGGTAAGAAAAGTACACTTGAAGATATAGGTAAAAAATAATATGGATTGGAAATCATTATTTAGAAAGGATATTGAAGTAAAACTTAGAGAATCTAAAAGAGAATATGATATTTTTAAGAGAACAGGCGAAGTAATTTACCTTCAACAGGCAGGTAATAAATTATTTTCATTAGTTGAAAACTATTTAATGGTTAAATATGATAAAAAAGTAGAAAAGTATGGTGATGTAAGAAAGTTGGTATTCAATAATAAATTTGATAAAGAATTATTAATTGAAGCTAATCTATTACATAAATTTTATTATAATTCAACATTATATATGGATATAATAGATGCAGAATTTTATTTTTTAAAAGTATATAATAAAATAAAAGGAAGAATTCAAATAAAATGATAAATAGGTAAATAAGATGAAAAAGATAATTATATTTATAGCAATGATGATAATATTATCATTTGGTGCAATGGCAGTTGAATGTGATACTACATTATCTATTGTTCCTTGTAATGTGACAAGCGACTTAACATTAGTTCCAGGAAATTATGATTTAGGAAATTATTCATTATATAATGGTTATAATAATAATATTTACCCTTCACCTGTTGCTATATTTGATGGAGTAACTTTTGATGGTTCAGGTTCAAATATAACTTATACTGTAACTTCAGGTGCGAATGTATTTATTAATGGTTTTAATGTAACAAATGTAGAAGTTAAAAATTTTAATTTAGTAAATGAAGGAAGTTTTATGCTTACTTATGGAGTATATTTTCAAGGTGGAGATAATATAACAATTAGTAATGTTACAACACTTGATGAAGAAATGGCTATAATAGGAATTAATGACCAAACAAATAAATTGTCAGAACCCATATCTTATGATTATGTAGATGATGTTTTAATTGAAAATATCGAAGGAACAGGAACATTTGATTTATGGGGATTAAATATCACATTAAGAAATATAAATTTATCAGGAACAGGTTCAATTTGGACTTACGAATCAGATTTTCCTATAAAACCTTCTCAATTTTATTTTGAAAATGTTACTTTGACAGGATTAGGATGGGGAAATATTGGATTAGACATAGAAGGAATAGATTATAGTTTTAAAAATTGCAATTTACAAACACCTTATTATATGGAACCATTGTATGGTGAAATGTCTTTTATATTTTCAAATGATAATGTTGAAGTTGTATTTCCATCGGGATTATATGATAATTCATTAGATATAGGATGGGATGGTAATGACCCATTATTAAGCAATGATGTAGTTCTTGGAAATTTATCAGTTGGAATATTTTCTTCAATATTTGATAACCCACTCAATGTTTCAGCAAATATAACTTTCTTTAATCTTCCTGTAAATCCATCTAATTATGTAGTTCAAAAAGATGGAGTAACTCAAACTGAAGGAGTTGATTACACATTAATTTCGAATGATTCAAGTTCAATGATAATTGAAGTTCCAGGATTTAGCACATGGAGTTTACTGGGGGGAAGTCCTAATGATAATCCTATAGTAAGTAATGTAACAGTATATCCACAATATCCAAATATAAATAAAAAAATAGATGGTTTTTGTTTAGCTAATGATACAGAAAACGATACAATTAATTATAATTATAGATGGTATAAAAATGATACTTTATTATCAGAAGGAAAAGTAGATTATATTATTAATTCATCTTTTACATTAAATACTACATGGAAAAATGGTATTACAGATACTTCTGAAAACCATCCTGCTTTATTTTATGATAATGGTTTAAAACTAATTCTTGGAATAACATCAGGTACATTAAAGGGTTATGAATGGAATGGAACTGGTTGGAGTGAAAATTCTTCATTAGTTAATGGTATAACAACAACACTTTTAAGAACAAAACCTCATATATTTAATTATAACAATCAAACTATTCTTTTATTAAACAGTCAAACTGCAAGTAGTAGAATAAGTTATGTATGGAACGGAACACAGTGGAATTTAGATAATAGTTGGGTTACAGGATTAACAACAATATCATACGCATCATATACTACTTTTGAAGATAATGGAGTTTTAAAATTAATAGCAGGTTCAGGTACAGGAGAAACTATATTAGGTTATGAATGGAATGGAACACAATGGAATGCTAATTCTTTAGTTGTAAATGGTGTTAGTTTTGTTAATCAAAGAAAAACTCCAATGGTGTACAATGCAGGTAATAGGTTTGAATTAATAATAGGTGGAAGTGATGGTAAATTTTATAGTTATTATTATAATGGAGAATCTTGGGTTATAGATAATAATATAAAATTAGGTCTTTCTACAGATATAGGTTGGACTTCTGCACCTTCAAGTATTATATATAATAATGAGCAAATTTTTATTTCTGGGGAATTAAATACTGGTATATATGCTTATAATAGACCAATATCAGAACTAACAAATAATGGAGAAGTTTTAGTAAATACAATTTCAAATACTTTTACTAATAATGAATCTGAATTTATTTTTAGTTGTCAAGCATACGATTCTTATGGTACTTCAGAATGGGTTAATTCAAGTATTTCTTATGTAGGTAATCAAATTCCAAGTGGGGAAGCTAAAATTTTACCGATAGATGTATTTACTTATCATAATTTGAATCCTTATTGTAATTTTACAGATTTAAATAATGATTTATTGACATATTATAATGTTTCATGGTATAATGGAAGTGAATTATATAAAAATTATTTTTATGATTACTGGACACCTAATTTAATTAATAGTAGTAGTTTTATTTCTAGACAATTTTCTGCAAATCCTTTAAGAGATACAGATTTATTAGAAACAAGTAATAATAAAATTGCTGTTTCATATTATAATGTTATAACTAACCAAAGTATGATAAGTATTTGTAACTTAGATGGAACTTCTTGTGTAGCTAATAATATTAGACCATCTCCAACAGAAACTTTTTATGCTATTGAAGAATTTAATAATTCATTATATTTAGGTGGTCAGAATTGGTTATTTAAATGTGATTTAAATGCACAAAATTGTACAAATCAAACACTACCAAATTCAACAAGCAGTATTTCAATGGATAAAAATGATGAAAATTTATTAATATTTAAAAATGGTGGAATTTTAACTTTATGTGATTCAGAATTTAATTGTTCTGAAAAAATAGTAGCAACCACTACAAATTATCCATCAGTTAATGTTTTAAATAATAGAAATATTGCATTAGTATATGGTAAAAGTTCAACTTTAGGTTATGCAGGAGATGGTTTTGGTGCTATCAAAATCTGTGATTCAAATGGTGAGAATTGTTCTTCAGAAAAATTAGTTACAGATTTTAAAGTTAATATGTTAGATTCAATTGTACTTAAAAATGGAAGTATAGCAATAGCATCTTTTAAATATATTTCAAGTACCACACCAGGAAGGGGTGATGCTTTAATTTTAAATATTTGTGATTCAAATGGAGAAAATTGTAATTCACAAACTGCATTAACAGGACAAGTAGGTAACAATGGAGATTATGATGGAATTACCATGTTAGAAATGGCTGATGGAAGAATAGCGATAGGTTATCAAACACCTTCTTTAAATAATAATGGAAGAGTTACAATCTATGATGGTAATGAATTTTATACAAGTCAGTCTACATCAGCCAATACTTATGCTTCATCACTATTAGAAACATCAAATTTTCAATTAGTATTTAGTAGTTCTCATTCAACTGGGCTTATGACTTTTATTTCAGATAATAATTTTAATTCTAATACTGAATATAAATTTCCAACTATATATAATTATGAAACAAATATTGATGAAAACTGGACTATAAAATGTGAAGTATCAGACAGTTTTTCAACATCAAGTATAAATACAAGTGTTATAATTAAAGGATTAGAAGTAAATTTACTAAATCCACAACTAAATGACATATACTTAAACAATGATTCAGTTATAGTTGAATGGACTACAAATTTAGAAGCTGATGTTCAAATAGATTATTATAACGGAACAGATTGGGAAAATATTAAAAATATTACTAATACAACTTCAACAACGGTTGATTTAAGTAATGAAGTTTCGACAGAAAATGCTCAAATTAGATTAATAGCATTTGATGGTGAAAATTATGCGAATGACACTTCAGGAACATTTACAGTTGATAATGTACAATTCAGTTTAGATTATCCAGTTGGTGGAGATAATTTTGATTACATAATTCAAATAGCAAACACAAATCAAATTAAT
>DZAZ01000096.1 GCA_022729755.1 Helicobacter cetorum
CAATAACTTTTCTAACAACCCAAATAATTGCCAAAGCACCTAAGATTAACCCAGCGAGAGACTCTATTGGAGATACATCTAGTGAAGCAGGAAGAGTTATAGCACCAAAAGAAGATATAGTCAAACCAAGGAAAAGACCAATAGTCAAAAAGAAACTTTTAATAAATTTCATAATAAACCCTTTATAAAAAAATTTTCGTTGCTTTTTAAGTCGTCCGAGGACTAAATTTTTATTTTTTTAATAATTAATTTTGTTCACCATCAAGACGAAGATAAAGTTTATTATTAAAAATAGACGGTAAAACATTAAGCTCATAAGTTTTAGAAGCTTCATATTTTTTAATATCTCCTTTAATTTTTATATCATACCTCTCAAAATTAGAACTATCGTTATCGTAACATTTAAGAACAGTTTTTATCTGCTCTCCTGAATCATCTAAAAGAATTTTAATTATAGTTGCTTTGATTGTCATTAATTACCTTTTTTTATTTTATTATAACATAAAAAGAGACAGTAATTATATAGAGACATTTTTTATTTACTTAATCAAGCAGTCGCTAACGCTCCTTTGTTTCAATTCGTAACTTTTTTAGCCTTTATGCTTCATTCTTTCGCTCATCATCGCTAACGCTCTTTTTCGCTCTCTCATTAGCTTCAAGGGGGCTAACGCCATTAGCATTATTGATTACTTGTAGTTATTTTTTGCTGTTTAAGACAAAAGCTAAAGCTTTTAAGAGGAACTTTTAAGGTTTTACAAAAATTTTAGAGTAATAAAGACAATAGTTTTTTGAGGTTTTTCGCTGTTTAGCTTCGCTTTGAGAGAATATCATTACTATTTTATATAAAAATTTTGGTTGAAAGTATTTTTATTCATTGTTAAGCAAAAAACTCCTTGTTCAACAAAATTAATATTTTTTATCATAATAACACCATAATTATCAAAAAAAATAGTAAATTGATATTTTAAAAAATTATCATCATTAGTATTATAAATTTTTAAAGTAATATAAGTATTAATCATTTTTTATCCTTTAATATAATTTAAAATATTATATCATGTTTTAATAAAATATTTAACTTCTCCAATATAATATTTATATCTTTTCATTAAATCTCTTTTTTCGTAATCTCTTTCAATCATCTGAATAGTTTCAATGTCAGCAATTTCAAGAAAAAAAGGGTCAATATCTTCGGATTTTTGAAGAATTTTTTTAATAACATACTTTCTATTATCATTAATATCATAAGTAATTTTTATCTTTTTATAAGCGGTTTTAAAATTATAATCATTATTTGGAAAAAAATATTTTTTTTCTCTAAGCATTAACTTCCAAATTTGAACATTAAAATTTTTAATATTAGTTGTTGTAAATTGTCTTATTTTATGTCTTTTATACCATCCAACAATTTTTAAATCATCCATTTTTGTTGATTTCTCAACATATTTCAAAAGATAAATAATTGAAAATTTTGAATTATCAAGAGTTTTAAATTGTTGACCTTTTTTATTAAAATGATGATGTTTAAGAGTTTTATAATAATGAGATTCAAAAATATTTAAAAAATCTTTTGGAATATAAACTATCATGTGGGCATGTGGAATATTTGACTTATGAGGTTCAATAACATTTATATAAGAAATTTTTATAAACTTATTATTAACTTTAAAATTTTTATATAAATCTCTTCTAAAAGAAACAAGAGCCTCATAAGCTCCATTTATATCATGCGATTCATGATATACAGATGGAACAGTAGTAGTTATAAAAATTGGTATATTACCTTTTTCTATCTCTAAATCATGTAAAAGATTAAATTTATCCTTAATATAATAAAATCTTTCGTTCATCATTTCATCAAATTCTTTCATCTTTATAGCTTCTCCCACATCTGAATATATATTTATATTTTTTATAAATCTGTTATAACTACTAATCTTATCTTTAGCATAACTTTTATAATCATAATCAGATATAGGCTCAAAAATCATATTATATCCAATTCAATCATCTTATTTTTTCTAATATCTTTTTTATAAAATTTTGATGAAACATCATTTTCATCTTTAAAATAAAACCAAGCCCCAACCTCTCTATCAAATATTAAATATTTCTTAAGAGCTTTTGAATAAATTGAACAAACAAAACCTGAATCTTCGAGCATTTTTTTTCTTTTAGGAGTAAAAGCCACAGGTAAAGAAGTTAATAAATTATGTCTTGTTATTTTTTTTTGATTTGAAGTTACATTTTTTATATCATCATCATTTGCAAGAATATCATCAGAAGTTACATTTTTTGTATCATTATCATCCTCAAGAATATCATCATATTTGATATTATTTTCAAAAATATGCTTCATACATTCAGCAGTTTTTTCAGCTATAAATTTTAAATATCGTTCACCCTCTTCATATCCTAATTGCTCGTAAGCTCTAAGTTGCATTGCAACAATTTCATCAAAATTTGATGTAGTTTCCATTTTATATCCTTTTTCTTTAATTATACCTAATTATACCAAAATAAAAAGAAAAAAGCAAGAAAAAATAGAAACTTTTAAAAACTTTTTTAATCATAAAGAACTAATTTTAGAATGAATTCTATCAACGAGATTAAACCACCAATTAAAAATTAAAGCATTCAAATATATAACTTGCCATGCAACCCAACTAGTAAAGATAGAGTTAATCCAACCACCTACACCAAGCCATGCAACATCAGAAGGCAAAGAAACCCCAATATTAGAAAAATTAAAATTTTGATTAATAAGATTAATCCCATAAGGCAAAACAATCAAAGTTATAAAAGAAATGAAACCAAAGACAAAAAGCAACTTCATACTAAATTTAGCTATCGCAAACAAATCAATAGAAGGCATTATTTACCCTTTCCAAAAATTTCTAATATTTTTTCTTTATATATCATAAAAAAATAAAAATTAATCAAAACTAAACTAAAATTAAAAAACATTGATAAGTAGGGGATAATTCGTCCAAACCAAGAACACAAAGGAAAGTTATGACCATTCCAAACAAAATCCATTGTACAAGAACCACTAGTATCAAGTAAATTAACTTGATAACTATTTAACGAACGACTTGAAAGAGAATTAGAAATATAAGTAAAACCATTATTAAACTCTTCGGTCGGCATAGATGGAATATCATTACTACTACTATCAAATTTTTCATTTAAAGCTTCTACGGCAGTGGCTGTCCTATCTGTATTTGTAGCTATCTCACCACTTTTATCCTTAATATTATCCAACTTTTCGCCGTTATGCTGAATCTCCCCTGATAGCCCCTGAAGACCCAAGGCAGATAAAATATCAGAGAGAAGAGCCTCAATACCACTTGTATCTATACTTGTACCTGTGCCTGTGCCTGTGCTTGTACCTGTGCCTGTGCCTGTGCTTGTGCCTGTACCATGCTCTATTACAGGAAAAGTTTGTGTAGTACTAGGATTATTAAAAAAAGATAACTGTTCGTCTTCCATTTGCTGTTGCTGAATAGGAGTAACGGGAACCTTCTCCCACTCAAACGGCAATTGCATATTGACACTACCGATAACTTGCTGAGCAGTAATAGACGGATTATCCATAGGTGGCATAACTGGAGGAGAATTTAAGGGATTATAACCATTAGGAGCCGTAGAAGCTTGCACAACTGTTTTTGTGGCTGGATTAATAAAAATATTTGGTCTAGCGTAAGCACTTCCAGTCTGTTTATCATAGACAACTGAATATCCATTGTTTTGCAAATTATAAGCAGTAGCAGGACTTATTTTGCCTAAATCTATATATGTTTGTCCGTTAATTTTGACTTCACCACTCTGTAAAGACTTAGGAGAAATAGAATAATTAGGAACTGTTGCCGAACCCGACATCATTGGAGTCTGAGCAGAAGAAACCCCATAATTAAACAAATTGTTCAATGACTCGGAAGTTAAATATACACCAGTTTTAGAGGATAAATTTTCCCCAATTTTCCAAGCATTAGAGTCAGCCAAACCCATAACAACCCCCATACCAACATCAATAGGAGAGGGAACTAAAGACTCGAAAACATCAGCACACCAAAGCTCATGAATAGAAATAGAAGTATCAAAACCACTAGTACATGAAGAAGGAGCATTCTGCTTAGGAACACTCAAATCAGAATAGCAAACCTTACGAGTACGAGGAATTCCACCATAATAACCATGTTTTTTAGCACTAGTATACTTATCCTTACAGCTATCATAATCACCAACATATGAAGCAGGAGACTTGAATGCTAAGTCATCAAAATGAATATCACCATAACGAGAAGTATAGAGATTAGGAAGATAATTCACACCTAAAGGATAAAATTGCTGAGTCCCTAACTGTGAGGGGTCAAAAGAAAAATTAGGCTCTTCAAAAAGACCAGAAGCCAAACCCCCAATAGCCAAAGCACCACCAATAATAGAAGCCCAAACAACAGGATTTAAACCAAAAGCTAGAGGAAGAATAGCAAATGCGGAAACACTCAACAAAATAATAATTAAAATAATTTTTTTCATGTCATAGCCCAAACCATAATAAGAATAACAACAAGACCAAAACCAATCCCCAGAAGAGCCATCAGATAATTAAATTGTTCAATAGTTAAATGTTCCATCTTATTTACCCCTTAAAAGAGATATAAGAGCAACAGGAACCATAAGAACAAAACCAAGAGTTACCGCAAGAGAAAAGAAAAAATTAAAAACTTCTGCACCATCGCAATCCGATAAAATTTCCAATTGAAAAATATCAACACTATTAGCAAATAAAAAGCTACTAAAAATAAAAAAACTAAATAGTTTTATTAACATCACCGCCCCCCTTTAATTTATTAGATTGAAAAATATTAACAAAACTAGAAGTAACAAAAACAGAAGAAGCACAAATATTATCGTAACAAGCTTCATCAATAACATGAAAATCAAATTTTTTATAAATATATGAATCAAAAATAAAAGAATCATATTGGTATTTACCGCTTTTTTTATCAAATAAAATAGTAATAAGAACATAATCATCAAGCAAATTAATTTTTGTATCTAAATCCCCATTTATTGAAACTTTACTAATATTTTTATCCAACTTAATGCCTACTTGATTAACATCATCATTACTACTATAAAAACTATCCAAAAATCTTAAAAAAAACAAAACAACAACAATAATCAAAGCAAAAGCTATCAATATCCATTTAAAAAAAGGTCGCTTAGTTTCGAGGATATCACCACTTTTATATATTGCAAAAATAGATTTATCTTTTTTTTCATTGAAAGAGCGAATTTTTGTCGCAGAAGATATTAAACCACTATACTCATTATAGCGGAGATAAGAGCTAGAAAAAGTTGAAGAAGGTGGAAGAGCTTCAATAATTCTATCATAAATTCGCAAAGAATGATGTATTAAAGTTTCTTTTTGAGTTAAGACAATAAGTTCAATATTGAGATGTCTATGTTCAGTAACAAACCATACTAACAAATCATTACTTTTATTCAAATAATTATGTGCTTCATCCATCAGAACAATAGAAGTCAAATCCAAGTAACGATTAATTTTATTATTATTTTCATCAACACCATCTCTATATTTTAGATAATGTTTATAAGCAGTTTCAAGCTCTAAGAATAAATCTTTAATTAAAAAATGAGAAAGTTGGAAATTATCTATATTTGTATAAATTTTAGAATTAATAAATTTTGGTTTTGATAACAATTCTTTTAAAAGTTTTA
>DZAZ01000033.1 GCA_022729755.1 Helicobacter cetorum
TGCGGCTGATGGTAAAAGTGGCGATGGTAGTGGTTTACTTCTATCAATGCCTGAAAAATTTATGAGAAAAGTAGCAATAAAAGATGGAGTTGAACTTCCTGATATGTTTGCTGTGGCAATGGTATTTTTAGATAATGAAAATGAGCTAGATGTAATAAAAGAGTTTTGTGAAAAAAATGATTTAAAAGTGCTTTTAGTTAGAAATGTACCTATTAGAACCTCGGCACTTGGGGAACTTGCACTTAATACTCTTCCTATAATTGTACAAATTTTTATTGTGCCAAATTCACTTATTGCAACTAAAAGATTTGAAGCACTTCTTTATTTAACTAGAAAAGAGATTGAGCATAATTTAAAAGATTCTAAAAATTTTTATATTCCCTCTTTTTCATCAAAAGTAATCTCATACAAAGGGCTTGTAATGCCTACCCACATAAAGGAGTTTTATGTGGATTTGGGTGAGAAAGATTTTGAGATTAGTTTTTCACTGTTTCATCAAAGATTTTCTACAAACACACTTCCAAAATGGAAATTAGCACAACCTTTCAGAATGGTGGCACATAATGGCGAAATTAACTCAATTGAGTCAAATAGATTTAATGTTGAAGTTAAAAGTGAAGCACTAAAAAGTGAAATTTTTACCTCTGAAGAGATTGAGCGAATATTGCCAATTCTTCAAAAAGATGTAAGTGATAGTGCTAGTTTAGACAATTTTATGGAATTTTTAATTGTAAATGGAGTTGACTTTTTCAAAGCTGCTAGGAGTTTAATTCCTGCTCCTTGGCAAAATTCACCTCATATGGATAGCAAAATTAGGGCATTTTATGAATACACTTCGACTTGTTTTGAGGCTTGGGATGGACCAGCTGCTGTTTCAATTACAGATGGAAGATATATCGGTTGTATTTTAGATAGAAATGGACTTCGTCCTGCAAAATATATTATAACAAATGATGATAAACTTTTAATTTCAAGTGAATATGGAGTTTTAGATACCCCTGAAGAGACAATAATTGAGCGAGGAAGACTTCAAAGTGGTCAGATGCTCGGTCTTGATTTGAAATTTGGAAAAATTTTAAAAGATAACGATATAAATGAGTATTTAAAAAATTCTCAACCATACGAAAAGTGGTTAAATAAGCATATGGTTTACCTTCAAGAACACATCGCTACGACTTTTACTGATATTGGCGAGTATAAATGTGGTGACCTTGAGAGTAAACAAAGATATTTCAACATTACTCACGAAGTTATGGAGCAAATCATTGAAGCTATGGCTAAAGATGGCAAAGAACCTGTTGGTTCGATGGGCGATGATACTCCACTTGCTGCTTTTTCAGAGGTTCAAAGAAACTTTACAGATTTTTTCAAACAAAAGTTTGCACAAGTTACAAATCCACCAATTGACCCATATCGTGAAAAAGTTGTAATGAGCTTAAATACGGGCTTTAGTGAAGTTCATAATATTATCGAAGAGACACCAAATCACGCGAAAAGATTAAAATCGGTTTCTCCAATATTGATGAAAGAAAAAGTTGATGTACTTTTATCTTTTGGAGATGAGCATAAACCTAGATATAATGCTAATTATAAAAATAAAATTTTTTCTACAACTTTTGAGATAAATTTGAAAGATAGCTTAGAAAATTTAGTAGATGAAATAATTAAATCGGTCAAAGAAGAGGCAGTTAGAGTTATATTTTTAGATGATAGAAATGTAAGCAAAACTTATAAAGTTATTCCTATGGCGATGGTCGTTGGGCGATTAAACCAAAAATTGCTTGATGATGGGGTTAGACATTTAGCTTCAATTATTGCAATTACTGGTGAAGTTTGCGATGCTCATTCAGGTGCCGTACTTTTAGGCTATGGTGCAAGTGCCATTTATCCGTATATGATTTATGCAACTATCGTAAATATGAATGATAAAGAGAGTGTTTCATCTGAAGAGCTTAGAATTAAACTCAAAAATTCTCAAAAATCAATTAATGCTGGAATTTTAAAAATTATGTCAAAAATGGGAATTTCAACTTTAGCTTCATATCGAAATTCAGCATTATTTGATGTAATCGGACTTTCAAGCGAAATTGTAAAAATTTGTTTTCCTCACTCATACTCGCTACTTTCAGGGCTTAGCTTTGAAGATATCGAAGCTAGAATAACTAAGTATCATCACAAAGCATTTTTGGACTCACACTCACATAGATTACTCCAAGTCGATATTGGGGGCTTTTATAACTATGTAGACAATGCAGAATATCACGATTTTGCACCTCAAACAATTCTTGATTTGCATAAATTTTGTGAAAGTGGAAAAAAAGAAGATTATTTAAAATTTAGAGATAGAATAAATTCAAGAGGCTTAAGGGTAGTTAGGGACTTTTTGGAATTTAAATCAGATAAAGTTTCAATAGATATTAGCGAAGTTGAGCCAAAAGAAGCAATTTTCAAAAGATTTTCAGCGGCAGCTATGAGTTTAGGTTCAATTTCACCAGAAGCCCACGAAGCGATTGCTGAAGCTATGAATACAATCGGTGGTTATTCAAATTCTGGTGAAGGTGGTGAGTCTTCAGTTAGATTTGGAACTATCAAAAACTCTAAAATTAAACAAGTTGCTTCAGGAAGATTTGGAGTAACTCCAGCTTACTTAATAAGTGCTGAAGAGATACAAATCAAAATCGCTCAAGGGGCAAAACCAGGGGAAGGAGGGCAATTACCAGGACATAAAGTTTCGCCACTAATTGCTTCGCTAAGATATACAATTCCTGGGGTAACATTAATTTCACCTCCGCCACATCACGATATTTATTCAATTGAAGATTTAGCTCAACTTATTTTCGATTTAAAACAGGTAAATCCTAAGGCTAAGGTTACAGTAAAACTTGTTTCAACGGCTGGTGTTGGTACAATTGCGGCAGGAGTTGCAAAAGCTTATGCTGATAGAATTATTATTTCAGGTGCTGATGGTGGTACGGGTGCAGCTCCACTTAGTTCGATTAAATTTGCAGGAAACCCTTGGGAGCTTGGATTGATAGAAGCACACAATGCCCTCAAAGCCAACTATTTGCGCGAATCTGTTTCACTTCAAACTGATGGAGGATTAAAGACTGGGCTTGATATCATAAAAGCAGCAATGCTTGGGGCAGAGAGTTTTGGTTTTGGAACGGGTGTACTTGCAATTTTAGGTTGTAAAATGCTTAGAGTTTGCCACTTAAATCGATGTACTGTTGGAGTTGCAACTCAAGAAGAAAAATTAAGAGAACACTTTGTTGGTACAGTTGAGAAATTAATTAATTATTTTACTTGTATTGCTGAAGATATTAGAGAAATTCTCGCAACACTTGGCTATAAATCACTTCAAGATATTATTGGAAGAAATGATTTATTAAAAGTGGTTGATAACGATTTAGCTAAAAAATTTGATTTTAGCTCGATTTTACAAAGAATTGAAGGTGCTGATAGTTGTCAAATAAATTCAAATGAGCCTTATGATAAAGCTGAATTTGAAAAGAGTGTTTTAGCTGAAGCTTATGAAGCGATTGAAGACCGCCGAAATTATGTGATTATTGAAAGAGAAATTTGTAACTTAAACAGAAGTTTTGGAGCGAGAATTTCAGGCGAAATTGCAAAATATTATGGCAATAAAGGGCTTAGAGATAATGCTATAAAAATAAAATTAAATGGAACAGCAGGTCAATCGCTTGGAGCATTTTTAATAAGTGGGGTTTCACTTTATGTTGAGGGTGCGGCAAATGATTATGTCGGAAAAGGTATGAATGGGGGCAGGATTGTAATTACTCCAAAAGACCAAAATAAAAAATTTAGTTGTGCAGGAAACACTTGTTTATATGGTGCGACGGGTGGAAAATTATTTGTTGCTGGAAGTGTAGGAGAGCGTTTTGGTGTTAGAAATTCTGGAGCTTTGGCGATAATTGAGGGAACGGGTGACCACGCTTGTGAGTATATGACGGGTGGAATTGTCGTAATACTTGGAAGAACTGGAGTTAATTTTGGAGCTGGAATGACAGGCGGAGTTGCATTTATTTATGATAAAGAACACGATTTTATTGATAGAATGAACCAAGAATTAATTGAAGCTAGAAGAATTGATACAGATGAGAGCGAGGAAGAGAGACACTATCTCAAAAAATTACTTAAAATGCATATTCGAGAAACAAATAGCTTAAGAGCAAATAAAATCATAGAAAACTTTAGAGACGAGATTAGAAATTTTTGGTTAGTTAAACCAAAAGATATGTCAAAAGTTCCATTAAACCCATACGAGGGAGATTGATATGCAAAATTTTTTAAATTATGGTAGAAGTGAACCAAACAAAAAAGATGTATTTAAAAGATTAAGAAATTTTAATGAAATTTATGAAATTTTTGATGTAGCTAAAGCTTCAATTCAAGCCGATAGATGTGTGCAATGTGGTGACCCATATTGTTTGAATAAATGTCCACTTGGAAACTTTATTCCATATTGGCTAAAAAAAGTCGCTAAAAAAGATATAGAGTTTGCATTTAAAATTTCAAACGATACTTCGCCTTTTCCTGAAATTATGGGAAGAGTTTGTCCTCAAGATGTTTTGTGTGAGGGGGATTGTACTTTAAATGATGGTTATGGAGCAATTACAATTGGTTCAATCGAAACTTTTATTTCAGAAGAAGGTTTCAAAAAAGGCTTAAAACCAGCTTTTAACTCTGTTGCAAGTAATAAAAAAGTTGCAATTGTTGGAAGTGGACCAGCTTCACTTTCAGCTGCTACATTTTTACTTAGAAGTGGAATTGGTGTTGAAATGTTTGAACGAGATGATAAGGCTGGTGGGCTTTTAACTTATGGAATTCCTGGCTTTAAACTTGAAAAAAATGTAGTACAAAGAAGAGTTGATTGGTTAATTGAAGTTGGAATGAAACTACATTTAAATAGTGAAGTTGGAAAAGATATTAAATTAGAAGATTTAATTAAAAATTATGATGCAGTTTTTGTTGGAATTGGTGCCACAAAAGGGAATGCTTCAGAGATTGAAAATGAAAATGCAAAGGGAGTTTACCTTGCAATGGAGTTTTTAAAAGATGTGCAAAAATATAATTTTAATCCAAATCATCAAAAATTGGTTGATGTAAAAGATAAAAGAGTTGTAGTAATTGGTGGTGGCGATACGGCGATGGATTGTGTTAGAAGTTCTGTTAGAGAGGGTGCTAGAAGTGTAGTTTGTGTTTATAGACGAGATGAAGCTAATATGCCTGGTTCTAAAAAAGAGTATTACAATGCAATTGAAGAAGGGGTTGAGTTTTCTTTTAATGCTTCTCCAAATAAAATTCTTTTGGACAAAGATGGCAATATTACGGGAGTTGAAGTATTAAAAACAAAACTTACAGAAAAAGATGCAAAGGGAAGAGCTAAAGTTGAAGTTATTGAAGGAAGTGAGAGTAAAATTCGAGCTGATGTGATAATTTTAGCTTTAGGATTTTCCCAAGAAAAGCCACAATTTTTACAAGAGAATAAAATAGAAGTTGATAAATGGGGAGCAATTAGAGTGGATGCTAACTACCAAACGAGTAATGCTAAAGTTTTCTCTGGTGGAGATTGTGTTAGAGGTGCTGATTTAGTTGTAACAGCTGCAAGAGATGGAAGAGATGCAGCTAGAATTATTGTGAAAAAACTTTTTAAATAATGAATTTTATTGATGCCTCTATAAATGCAAATAGAGAGATTTATGAATTAATTAAAAGTGGCTTAAAAGAGAGCCATTTTGAGTATTTAGGAGTTGGTGCTGGAGGAGATAAAAGCTCAAGCATAGACATTGAAGCAGAAAAAATTTTTATAAAACATCTTTTAGCTTTTGGACAAATTATCTCTGAAGAGATAGGAGTTGTTGGAGAAGGTAAGAAAAAAATCATAATTGACCCAATTGATGGAAGTGAGAATTTATTATCATCATTTCCATACTATGGGACTTCTGTTGCATTAGTTGATGAAAATGGTCAAGATGAAGTTGGAGTAATTTGCAATTTATTAAATGGAGAAATTTTTATAAAAACGAAAGAGTTTTTTAAAAAAGGTTTTTTAAATACTTTAGAATTTGAAAATGTAACTATACAAAAGGCTAGAATAGGGTTATTTGAAAGGTCTTACTCAAATAGTTTAATAGTTGCAAAATTAGCTTCACTTAATTTAAAATTTAGAAGTCCAGGGGCTTTAGCACTTTCGCTTGCATATGCAAACTCTGTTAATTTTGTAATTTTTTATGGAAAAATTAGAGAATTTGATGTAAGAGCTGGGCTTTTTATGTGTGAGGATTTAAATAATTTTGTATCTGAAGATTTAATTTTAGTTTCTCAAAATAGGAAAATTTTTGATGATTTAAAAGAATTTTTACTTAAGAGGCAAATATGAATTTTGGTAATTTTTTTAAACGAATTAGAAAAGATAGAATAGCACAATCTCCACTAAATCACTGGATAAAATGCAGTGGATGTCAATCATTAATGTTTTATAAAGAAGTTGAGAAATTAAATTATGTATGTCCAAAATGCAATTTTCATATGAGAATTGCACTAGATTATAGATTAAATTTATTAACTGATAAAGGTACATTTATCGAATATGACAGAGAATTAGCACCAATTGACCCTTTAAAATTTGTGGATAAAAAAAGTTATAAAAAAAGAATTGAAGAGGGTGAAAAAAATCAGGGAACTCTCTCTTCAGCCATTAGTGGCACATGTGAAATCAATGGAGTATTTAGCCAAATTGTAATTTTTAACTTTAATTTTATGGGTGGAAGTTTAGGTTCAGTTGAGGGTGAGAAAATAGTTAGAGCTGTAAATAGAGCGATTGAAAAAAGGTGTGGTTTAGTGATAGTAAGTGCAAGTGGTGGAGCTAGAATGCAAGAATCAACTTTTTCACTTATGCAAATGGCAAAAACTTCGGCAGCACTAGCAAAATTAGCAGGTGAAAAACTTCCATATATTTCAGTGTTAACAGACCCAACAATGGGCGGTGTCAGTGCTTCTTTTGCAATGCTTGGTGATATTATTATAGCTGAACCAAATGCTTTAATTGGTTTTGCAGGTCCTAGAGTTATTAAGCAAACTATTGGGGCAGAACTTCCTCAAGGTTTTCAAACATCTGAATTTTTACTTGAAAAAGGCTTGATAGATATGGTAGTTGATAGAAATTCTCTTAAGAAAACTATAAGTGATTTATTAACGGTTTTTAATGGTTAAAATTAGAGTTATTTCAATAGTAAAAAAAGATGATAATTTTTATAAAGAGTTAATTGAAGAGTTTATTAAAATGAGTTCAAAATTTGCAAAAATAGAGAATATTAATCTTTTTTCAAAAGAGTTGAGTAGTATAAAAAATGAAAACGAAATAAAAAATTTCTATTCAAATATGCTAAATCCTTACTTAATTTCAAATTCAAATCTATTTAATATAGCACTTGATGTTGATGGAAGAACTATTGATAGTTTTGAATTCGCTAAAATTTTTAGCGAAAATTCAATTATTAACTTTTTTATTGGTGGTGCTTACGGTTTTGAGAGAGAGTTTTTAACTAAATGCGAAAAAGTTATTTCACTTTCTAAATTAACACTATCACATAAAATTGCAAAAATAGTTTTATATGAGCAAATTTTCAGAGGCTTAAGCATTATTAATAATCATCCATATCATAAATAAAAGGGAGTTTATGAGAGAAACCGATTTAAACTATTTCAAAGAGTTATTACTTGATAGACAAACACAAATTAAAAAAAATATAGCTGATGTTTTAAAAGAGTTAGATGGACTTAGAGATTTAGAAATTAATGATGATGGGGATTATGCATCTTTAAGTATGGACGATTTAAGGGATAATGCAATTTCAATTCAACAAAAAGCAGAATTGGTCGAAATTGAAATAGCAATTAAAAAGATAAAAGATGGAACATATGGTATATGCGAAATGTGTGAAGAGCCGATAAAAATACATCGATTGAAAGTAAAACCTCACGCAAAGTATTGTATAATTTGTCGAGAAATTCACGAAAAAAATCCAATTTAAGGGAGAATTTATGAAATTAAAAAGGTACAGTTTTTTTTCTTTGATTTTTGTTATTTTTGTGGGACTTTATGTTTATAGTTTTAATGGTGATTTTTTAAGATTAAGTCTATTTGGAATAGAGTTAGAGTTGCCAATTGCAATTTGGATTATTCTGCCTATTATTTTATTTTATGTGGTTTCATTTCTCCATATGGTGTTTTATGGTTTTAGCAATTATTTTGCTATTAAAAAGTATGAAACTGACTATAAAAGTATGATTGAATTCTTAAAAGCTCTTGTTTTAAAGCAAGACACTTATGATATTGAGTTTAAAACAAAAGAGTATAGAAATATTGCAAATTTTATATTAAATTCAGAATTTAGTATAGATAAAAATTTCAAAAGTAGAGAAAGTGAGTTAGATGAAGCTATTAAAACATTTAGTAGAATTGAAAATGGCGAATATATAAAAGATTTAAAATTAAGCAAAGATAATCATTTATATATTAAAAATATATCAAATCGTTTAAGAATTGACCCAAAATTTGCAGTAGAAGTGTTAAAAAATCCTACTCAATATAGTGAAGATTTGGTTAAAGCTTCATTTATTAAAATAATTGAAGAGGCTGATAAAAAAGAGATTTATAGATTTATAGATAATGTTAAATTTGATAAAGAGTTAGTTGATTTAATACTTCAAAAATATAAAGAGGGAGTGATTGAATTAAGTGTTGAAAAAATCAAAGATATAATAGCTAGGGCTAATTTCAAGAAAGTTAATTTTATTAATTTAGCAAATATGTTAAAAACTAACTTTGAGCCTGAAACCCTTATTGCTATTTTTGAAGGTTTATCAAGTAGATTTCAAGAGGCAGAAGAAGCTTATATTTATATTTTACTTGAGCTTGAATTAATCGACAAAGCAAAAGAGATTTTAGATTTATCAAATGAGAATGAATTTTTAAAATTAAAAGCTTATTTAAAATTAAAAGAACGAGGTGAGCATTTTCAAATTGAACTTTTTATTTAAGGAAATTAATTGCTAAATTTCAATAAAAAGCTTCTAGTTCTCGCTCCTCTTGCGGGTTTTAGCGATTTGCCTTTTAGAAGTGTGGTTAAGAAGTTTGGAGCTGATTTGAGTGTTAGCGAAATGATTAGCTCTAATGCTTTAGTGCATAATTCAGATAAAACTTATAAAATGATTGAAAAATCTCCAAATGAAACACCATATTCTGTTCAAATAGCTGGAAATGATAAATTTATTATAAAAAGTGCAGTTGAAATTTTAAATAAATTTGATGGAATTGATATCATCGATTTAAATTGTGGTTGTCCTGCAAAAAAAGTTGTAGCTCACGGTTCTGGTAGTGCTTTATTAAATGATTTAAAAAAATTGAGCGAAATTTTAAAAACTATAAAAGAGAGTTCAAATAAAAAATATTTAAGTGCAAAAATAAGAATTGGTTTTAATGAAAAAAATCCTATTGAAATAGCTAAAGCTTGTGAAGATGGTGGAGTTGATTTTATCGCTGTTCACGGTAGAAC
Organism: Helicobacter cetorum; assembly: GCA_022729755.1. Taxonomy (GTDB): domain Bacteria; phylum Campylobacterota; class Campylobacteria; order Campylobacterales; family BB28; genus BB28. The sequence continues at coordinate 9,579 of DZAZ01000033.1, forward strand.
TAAAAAAGATGGATACGAAAGAGATAAAATCGATTATCAAGCTATAAAAGAGATAAAAAAAGCTATTTCAATTCCTGTAATTGCAAATGGTGAAATAGATAGTTTTGAAAAGGCTAATTATGTATTTGATTTTACCGAAGCTGACGGGCTTATGATAGGTAGAGGAGCAATTGGAAGTCCTTGGATTTTTCATCAAATTAAATTTAGTGAAAAAGAGGTTTCAATTCAATTAAAAAAAGCGATAGTACTTGAACACTTCGATAAAATGATAGAGTTTTATGGAGATAGAGGTGCTATTTTATTTAGAAAACATATTCACACTTACTCAAAGGGTTTAAAAGAAGCATCTAGTTTTAGGGAAAGAGTAAATAAAATTGTTGATGTAACTTTATTCAAAGAAGAGATAAAAGAGTTTTTTACACAAAGCGAAAAAAATGAATTTTGATAATTTATTAAAAGATAAAAGAATTTTAGTTGGAGTGAGTGGAAGTATTGCAATTTATAAATCACTTGAGTTAATTAGACTATTTATAAAAGCAGGGGCAAAAGTCAAAGTTGTGATGAGCCAAAGTGCTAAAAAATTCATAACTCCATTGACATTTGAAGCAATTTCACAAAATCAAGTTTTAGAAAGTACTAACGAAAGTTGGGCAAATAGCAACAATCATATTGCAACTTCAAGTTGGGCTGATGTTTTTGTTATTGCACCAGCTAGTGCAAATACAATCAATAAATTAGGTGCAGGAATTTCTGATAATTTGTTACTTGAGTGTGCTTTAGCATTTGATGGCAAAGTTTTAGTTGCACCAGCAATGAATACAAATATGCTAAAAAAGAGTATTACAGAGCGAAATTTAAAACTTCTTTCAATTTCAAATTATCAAATTATCAAAACTCAAAGCAAGCTTTTAGCTTGTAATAGTTTTGGTGATGGAGCAATGGCTGAACCAATCGAAATATTTTATGAAGTTGCAAGAGAACTTTTAAAAGAAGAGTTTTGGATAAATAGGAGAGTTGTGCTAAGTGGTGGTGGAACGATTGAAAGAATTGATGATGTAAGGTTTATTTCAAATTTTTCAACTGGAAAAATGGCAAATGCAATGGCTCTAGCTCTATATTTACGAGGAAGCGATGTTTGTTTTGTAACTAGCAAAAAGTTAAATTTACCAAGTGAGCTTTATACGATAGAGATAGAAAACTCTTTTGAGATGAAAAATTATTTACAAGATGCTATAAAAATAGCTAAAAAAGGGGTTTTAGTTAAAGCAAATTTAACAGATAATTTTAATGAAGCAAAATTAATTCAAAAAAAACCGTATCTATTTATGGTTTCAGCCGTAAGCGATTATAAGCCGAAATTTAGCCAAAAAGGTAAACTTAAAAAAGAGGTTTTAGGTGAAAATTTAAATTTAGAATTAATTAAAAATGAAGATATTTTAAATTCTCTTGATAGAGCTGAAGTTATAACTATCGGATTTAAGGCTGAATTTGATGAGAAAGAAGCATTTTTAAATGCTAAAAATATGCTTGAAAATAAAAATTTAGATGGAGTTTGCTTAAATATTTTAGGTAAAGAGGTAAATTTTGGAAGCAGTGAAAATGAGATAGAATTTATCACAAAAGAAAAAAGTGTAAAAATAGAAAAACAGGATAAATTAAAAGTAGCTTTTGAAATATTAAAACTCTCACAAAGTTAAATTTACTTCAATTCTCCCCATCTTTTGCCAATTGCCACCACAGTTTTAAGAGGAACATTTAATGGATAAATATTCTCTAAAACTTCTTGAAATTTATATGCTATCTTTTCGGCCCCATTTTGATTGGTTTCAAATAAAAGTTCATCGTGAATTTGAAGTAGCATTTTTGTCTCTTTATACTCATTTTTGATTATTTTATGAATTTCATTCATTGACAGTTTTATCAAATCAGCCGCACTTCCTTGAAATAAAGTATTAACACCCTCTCTTAAAAAGGCTTGTTTTTGATAATCCGCCACAGCTTTGAAATCAAAATATCGTCGTCTTTTAAGCAAAGTTTCAACGAAAGAATTTTTTTCTATCTCATATTTAAGATTTTCTAAATAATTTTTTACACTTGGAAATGATTTAAAATACTCTTTTATATATGTTTCAGCTTCATTCATATTGACATCATAACCAGCTAAATTGAGTGTTTCAGATAACTTTTTTTTACCCATTCCATAAATAAGTCCAAAATTGATACTTTTTGCAATATCTCTTTTATTTTTAGCTTCATTTTCCCCAAAAATTTTAATAGCACTCTCAAGATGGATATCTTTTTCAGCCTTAAAAGCTTCAATCAAAGCACTATCTTGACTAAAGTGAGCTAGTAATCTAAGCTCTATTTGAGAATAATCCAAAGCTATTAAAACTTTGTCATCTTCAGCGATAAAACCATTTCTAATTTGTTTACCGAGTTCAGTTTTAATAGGAATATTTTGCAAATTTGGATTTTTACTGCTAAGTCTGCCTGTTTGTGTACCTGTTTGTAATAATGAAGTGTAAATTCTGCCATTTTTACTTGCTTTTGCATATTTTAAAAGTGGTTCAAGATATGTTGATTTTAATTTATAAACTTCTCTATAAGTTAGCAAGTGTGGAATTATTTTATGTTCATTTTCAAGCTTTTTTAAAACATTTTCATCTGTGCTAAAACCTGTTTTTGTCTTTTTCATAGTTTTTAAATTTAATTTATTAAAAAGTACTTCAGCTAATTGTTTAGTGGAATTTATATTAAAAACTTCTCCTGATAATTCATAAATTTTTTTAGTTAAAATATTTAATTCAATATTTGAAGTTTCTAAAAATTGCTCAAATAATAAAATATCAAGTTTTATACCATTTTTTTCAATATCAATTAAAGTATTTATAAAATCAAACTCTACCTCTTTTGCTTCTTTTAAAATTTGCTCGTCTAAAAGATTTAAGAGTTTAAAATAGAGTTTATATGTCATTAATGCGTCTTCTCCCGCATACTCACAAGCTTTTGAAAGCTCGACCATTGAAAAATCTTCACCTTTTTTAACAGTTGAAGTATACTTTATCATTTGATGATTAAATAATCTTAATGCAAGTGAGTCTAGTGAAATAGAACTCTCTGGCGAAAGCAACCAAGCAAGTACCATTGTATCGGCTTTTATTTTCACTTCATCAAATCCAAATATATTATAAATTAATGCTAAATCAAACTTTAAATTATGTCCAATTATCTGTTTTTTTAATAGTTTTTCAAAAGCTTTTTTTACAATTTCTAGTGAAATTTGTTTTTCAACCCCCAAATATTTATGAGCTATCGGTACATAAAAACCTTCAAATTCATTGAAAGCAAAGCTAAAACCGATAATGTTTGCACTCTTTGTATCAAGCCCATCAGTTTCAGTGTCAATTGCCACAATTTCACCATCTTTTATCAAATCAAGCACTCTAAAAAGTTCATTTTCATCATTTAAAAGTGTATATTTATGATTTATTTGAGGTATATTATTAACTTCAACTTTATTTAGCATTGTGTTTAATTCATACTTTTTTAACTCATCTTTTATTTTAAGAAGTGGATTTGTATCAAACTTAAACTCGCTAAAATCGCAACTATCAAATATATCTTTTTTTAATGTAACTAATTGTTTTGAGATAAAAGCTAACTCTTTACCTTTTTCTAGCAAAGTTTTTTGTCTAAGTTTTGTAATTAAGTTTAAATTTTCATAAATATTTTCTATTGTTTTAAACTCATTTATTAAAGCTTCAGCACTTTTTGCACCAATTCCAGCAACACCTACGATATTATCAACACTATCTCCAACTAATGATTGATAATCAATGAAATTTTTAGGTTCAATTCCAAATTTTTCTATGCACTTTTTTTCATCAATTATCTCTTTTTTAATTGGGTCAAAAAGTTTCACTTTTTCATCAATCAATTGATATAAATCTTTATCACTACTTATAATCATAACTTCAAAATTTGCTTTTTTAGCTAAGTTTGAAATAGTAGCGATAATATCATCAGCTTCGTAACCTTCAATTGAGATTGATTTAAAGCCCATTTTTTCAATCCACTCTATTGCTACATTTATTTGTAAGCTTAAATCTTGAGGCGGAATTTGTCTATTAGCCTTATATTCGCTATAAATCTCTTCTCTGAAGTTTTTTTTACTATCAAGTGCAAAAAGCAAATAATCACTCTTTAAATCTTTAAGTGAGTAAATGAAATTTACAAAACCAGTTAAAAGCCCTGTTGGAAATCCATCTTTAGTTTTTAGTGGAGGAAGTGCGAAAAAACTTCTAAAAAAAAATCCAAATGTATCTATAATCGTTATTTTTTTCATAATTACCTATTTATGTTTATATTGATATTTCCGTTACTTCCGCTTCTATCTTCGTCTATTAATAGAGTTTTTCTTTCTAATTTACATTTATTAAAAAAATCATCAAATCGTTGACACTCATATTTTATAAAACCACCTTTTACTTTTTGACATCTTGTTTTATATAAACATCTTTTTGCATCTTCGTCCCAATGTTGGCACTCTTCTGTACAACTCATCGAATTATTATAATAAGTGTTTTCATAAAATAAACATTTATCAAAAAAATCATCATAATATTGACAATTTTTCATATCATAGTGTTTATTTGCACTTAAATTTATAATCATTAATAAAAAAACTAAAAAATATTTCATTTTCTTCACTCCTTTATAATATCAAACTCTTCTGGAACAAGTGGAATAAAAATTTTATCTTCAATATTTACATTTTTTTGTTGGTTAAAAAATTCAATACTAACTTTATTGTCCATTTTATCGTTAAACTGAACTTTTTTTAATAGATTATTTTCCATAAATAAAAAATATCTCTCATCTTTTATAAGCGCTTCATAAGATTGACTTGAAGTTTTTTTAGCATTTTTTAATATTTGTAAAAAATCGATATTCTCCTCAACTTTTGTAAATATTATCTGTTCAAGTTCAGGCTCAACAATCGTAACCTCTTGTTCAATTAAATAAACTTGTTTTATAACTGGTTTTTTATACTCCCAAAAAGCAAAATTTGGTTTTTTAATATAAACTTCACCCTCATATTCAATCGTTTTGTTTTGTTCATTTATAATTACTTGCTTAAAATTAGCTTTGAATGTATTGACATCTTCAAAAGCACCAAATAAGTTAATCAAAAAAATTAAACTTAAAATTATAATTTTCATTTTTATTCCTTTTTTTTTAAATAATATTTTTTCTAACTTATTTTTTTAGTAAATTTCACAAAACAAATTTTATTACTTTTTTCATCTAATACAAAGTATAATCTAAAATCTTTTTTGATATATGTGTGCCAATTTGCAACTTCTTTATTATCATTACAATTGATTACACTTAATTCTCTTTTAAGTTTATCTAATCTCGGAGTAGATTCTGGATTTGTATTTGAACAACACTCTTTATAATTTAAATTCATAATAGATTTATTTTGATTATTTACATAACTATCTATATTTTTAATAAAATCAATAATTGAAGTGGCAATATCAGTTGTAAATGAGTATTTATTTATCTCTTTAAAACACTCATTTGTCATACTCACATTTTTATATAAAGGCAAACTATTTTCTCTCCACTCTTGCCAATTATCAGAACTATTTTTTATCTCATTTTCAATTTTATTTAAAATAACTTCTCTATCTGTTTTATCTTTTAATAAATAATTTATCAACTCTTTTTCTATTTTATCACATACGATAGTCACTTTATCTTTTAAAAAAATCTCTTTAGTACAAATATTTGGTGTTACAATTGGAGCATTTAAAAACATTGCACAAGCTAAAAAGTTTTCTAATATTTCAATATTCGTATCTTCTATAATACAGTTTCCTAAAACTATATTTTCGTTTTCAAAATATTCATCAAAAGTATCAGAACAAAATGGTTTAGATTTTTGAATTTTAGACAATAATAAAATTCTAGCCTCTTTAGAAATTAATTCTAAATAATCTATAATTGTTTTATTATTAAATTTAAATTGTGATAATTTAGTATCAAAAATCAATTCATAATCAAATTTTCTTAAATCTCTTAATAAATATGCAACTTCTTCAAAAGTTTGAATAATATCATTAGATTGTTTTGAGTTATCAATGTTTTCAAATGAAAATTGATTTAAAAAGATATAACTCATAAAAGTTCCATCATATCTTTTTCATATTGGTCAAAAAATCCTTCTGGCCACTCATTTAATTTTCCATTTTCATCTATTTTTAAAGTTTTAACTCTATTTTCACCTAATTTATCACCTTTTGAAAAAGAGTTAAATATAACTTTTTTATTATCTATCATTTTATTTTTTACAGCAATTCTGATTCCATTAATAATATGGTCACTATGTGTTTCGATAATTATTTGTACACCTGAATTTGCAATTTTTGCTAAAAATTGTCCTAATTTTGATTGGGCTGATGGGTGTAGATGTGATTCAGGATTTTCTATAATAATTAAACTATTTTTTACTGGGTCTATTTTTTTAGATAAACAACTTACAATAATGGGTAGTATATAACTTGCACCATAGGGCATATTCATAGGAGTTTTAAAGTCTAGTTCTGTTTCTGAATAATTTGTCATTTTCAGTAGTGCTAAATTAACTGAATCTAACACTTCTGTCTTAATAGTAATTCCATCTAAGATAAAAGATAACCAACTATTTACCTCCGTAAGTAATGAATGAGTTTTTTCAGAAGTTGAATCAAAGTAGACACTACTATCTCTTATAAGTTCATTTTTAAATTCATTTAATACAAATGGTGTAAATTCACCATATTTTCCAACTCTCGTTATTATCTTATTACTAACCTGATATGTCAACTTTGGTCCAAATCTATCAGCACTAATAAAATCAAAATTATAGGGATAAATTTTTAATATATTTATGTAATTTACATCTTCTTTATTTCGCTCTTTTTTATTTTCAAATTTTAGAGTTCTAGGTTCATCTTTATCAACTATACACTCAAATAGTTCTGATACACCTTCATCTATAAAAAATTCAAAACTTATTTTATCCTCTTTAGCATTTGCATATAAAATTTCAGATGAAGTTCCAGCTTCAAAATAGTAATCATTCAAATAAATTCTTTTAAGAAAGCTAAATAGTGTTCCTTGATTATTTTCCATTGACTGTTTAAGTAAAAGTATTGCTTGAATTAAAGTAGATTTTCCACTTCCATTAGCGCCAGCTAAAATTGTTAAATCTCCAAATTCAAACTCTTGTTCTTCAAAACATTTGAAATTTTTTATTACTATTTTTTTCATAATTGCAACTCTTTAATTGAATTTTCTATTATCTCTTTTACTCGCTCAAATCTACAATGTACATTATAAATACTATTTGTTGAACTCGAAATTGATTTTTCAAAATCAAGATTAGTTGAGAGTTCATTTTTTAAATTTTGGATAATAATATTTTTAGCTTTTTGTAATTTATCAATTTCATAAAGTGGTAAAAAATAACCAAAAGTTTCAAATAGTGATTTATTTATAGGTCTAATTTTAGTCTTTTCATTATCAGTTAAATATATTTTTCTAAAAGCATAATTTTCAAAAATTAATTTAGCCCTTTTCATACTCTCTTGAAAAAATACTCTAATCACTTCTATTTCAGGCTCTTTCATACTATTGATATTTTTCATAGTATTTGCCAAAAAAATTGCCAAATTGTTTGATTTTGGATAATTTAAATAATTTAAGGTTTTAAATGCCAATAATCTAAGAATTAACTCTCTATCATTCATTCTCATTTGCATAGCCTCCGTTGGTTTTACACTCTCAACAAATTCTTTACTTATAGACAACTCTTGAAGTAATTTTGTAGATGTACCATTATAGATTGCATGTCTTATCTCTTGTGGACTTAAAGGCTCCGCCAAAGTATTTATTCTAATAAATATATTAAATGCTATCTCTTCAGGAGTGTTTGGTCTAATTAAATAGAGAGTTAATTTAAAATCTTCTATTCGTCTTTGAAAATTTCTATCAAGTTGTGAAAATTTTTTATTTTCAAGTTCTTTTAAAAACTCTAAATCTTTTAATGCAAATTCATCTTTTATATATCTAATAATTGTGCTAAGTCTTTGAAGTCCATCAATTACAATCCAATTAGCTTCATCTCTTGCATCTATATAAAAACTTGGAATTGGTATTTTTATGAGAATTGATTCTATTAATCTACTTTTTTGTTTTATTTTCCAAACTTCATTTCTTTGAAAATCTGGATTTAGATTTAATTCTTTGTTATCATATTTTTTTACAAGTCTATCTACATATTCAGGCTCATAGAGTATATCAATTTTTGATACATCATAAGGTGTTGATATTTCTGAAAATTCTTCTTTTTCTGTATCATCTTCTTTCTCTATATCTATTTCATTCATTAAATATTCCTAAATTCAAACATAAAAGTGCTATTTTACAAAAAAAACTCTTGATGTAGCCAAAAAATTATCTTAAATAAGTTAAAATATTAAAAACCTTAAAAGGAAAGCAAATGCAAACATCTCTTTTGTTTGGAATTCATTGTCATCAACCTGTTGATAATTTTAGTGAAGTTGTAGATAATGCAATTGCAAAATCATATAGACCATTTTTTGAAGTAGTTTCAAAGTTTGATTTTAAGTTTTCACTCCATTTTAGTGGTTGGTTGCTTGAGTATATTAAAGATAATGATAAAACACTTTTTAGCTTAATGCAAGAACTTGCAAAAAAAGGGCAAATTGAATTTTTTAGTGGTGGATTTTATGAGCCAATTTTGGCTTCAATTCCTTCAAGAGATAGAGTTGAACAAATCAAAAAATTAAATGATTTTATAACATTTTATTTTGGACAAATTCCAAAAGGACTTTGGTTGACTGAACGAGTTTGGGATAATTCTATTATTAAAGATTTGATTAAGTGTGAAATTGAGTATGTTGTAGTTGATGATTATCATTTACTTTCAGCTGGAATGAATAAAGATAGATTAAATGGCTATTATTTAACTGAAGATGGTGGAGAAATTATTAAAGTTTTTCCTATTAATAAGCAGTTACGATATATTTTACCTTTTAAAGAGCCTAATAGTGTGTGTGAGTATTTAGAGAGTTTAAAAGAGAGCGAAGGTGGTGCTGGAATTATCTTTGATGATGGCGAAAAGTTTGGACTTTGGCCAAAAACTTATGAGTGGGTTTATGAAAAAAAGTGGCTTGAAAAATTTTTAACTCAATTGAGCCAAACTCCATCAATTAAATCAAGCTTATTTAAAGAGTATACAGAAGAGCATAAACCTTTAGGTTTAACCTATTTACCGACAACTTCATATTTTGAAATGGGTGAGTGGAGTTTGAGTGAGGCTGATGCGATATTAATTGAGAGTTTAAAAGAGGAGTTAGCCAAAACTAGTTTTAGTGAAGATGATATAAACAGATTTGTAAAGGGAAGTATTTGGAAAAACTTTTTTGTGAAATATGTCGAGGCTAATCATATTCACAAGCGAGTATTAGAGCTTTCTAAATCTAGAGACAAAGTGAAAGATGTAAATTTTGATGAAAATTTATTTAAAGCACAGACAAATGATGTACTTTGGCACGGAGTTTTTGGAGGACTTTATTTACCAAATTTAAGAGATAATGCTTATCGTTTTATTATTAATGCTGAAAATATAAAATATAAAGAGAGCGAAAACATCGAAGTTAGTGATATTAATTTTGATGGATACGATGAGGTAAAAGTTGTAAGTAAAAGTTTAATAAGTATTTTTAGCGAAAAGCTTGGCGGTCAAATGATAGAGTTTGATATAAGAGATAAAAGCTTTAATTTGCAAAATACTCTAACAAGATATAAAGAGAGTTATCACGATAAAATTTTATCTCCAAAAGAGGTTGGACACAGGGAAGTTGAGGGAATTGATACAATTCACAGTATAAAAGTTAATGATTTAGATAAATATAGAGTTATTTTAAAAAATGATTGGTATATCAAAAACTCTTTTATTGACCATATAACCGATGAGAGTTTTAATATTCATAACTTTGAAAATTGTAATTTTAGGGAATATTCAGATTTTGCAAATCAAGTATTTAAGCTTTTAAAAGTTAATGAAAATGTGATTGAATTTGAGCGAAATGGTGGAGTTTATACCGATAAAAAATATGATATGAAATTAAATAAAAAGTTTAAAGTAATTGATAATTTTATCGAGTTTGAAATATCTCTAAAAAGCCAAACAAAATTCATCGAAAACTTTTTTTATTTGCTTGAGTTTAATTTTCACTTTCCAATGCTTGAAAATATCAAAATTAACTCTAAATACATAACTGAAAATTTAAATTTTAAAACTAAAACTTTAATAATTGAAGATAATTATTTAAATAAAAAGATTTTATTTGAATTTGAAAGTGAAGCTGAAATACTTATTTATAAAGTAAACAGTGTTAGCCAAAGTGAGAGTGGATTTGATATTACAAATCAAGCGATTTGTTTTGGATTTAAGTTTAAATATAAACCAAAATTTATATTAAAAGGTAAATTGGAAATTTTATAATTTTTTAATAAAGTGTATCTAAAACTTGATTTTTAAATTTTAATTTTTGAAGTCTTTGTTTTAGTGCAATATTTTCTTGTATAAGCGAAGTGTATTGATATTGAAGAGAGTTTAAATCTCTACTTTTATAATAAATGTTTTGTTTTAAATAAACTTTTGGCATTACTATAAGCAAAATTAAAATTAAAATCCCAAACATTGAAAATAAAATCCCAAATCCTAACTCCCTCTCTTCATCATCAAACTCTTCAATTATTTCGTGTAAATCTTGTTTTTCTTTTAACTGTTTTTCATTCATCATTTATCCCAAATTCAAAAATTCTCATTTTAGCACTCCTACTTCTAGGGTTTTGTTTTATCTCTTTAATACTCGGAATTATCGGCTTTTTAGTTAAAATTTTACCTTTTTCGTGATTATTTCCACACTCACACTTAAAAGCTTCAGGTAAACAAATACAACTCTTAGACCACTCTTTAAAAGCCGATTTAACTATCCTATCTTCAAGTGAATGAAACGAAATAATCGCAACTTTTACATTTTTAAAAGGAGCTTTTTCTAAAAATTTTAAAGCTCTACTTAACTCCCCTAATTCATCATTTACTTCAATTCTAATAGCTTGAAAAATAAGTGTGGCTGGGTGAATTTTACCTCTTTTTAAATGCTTTTCTATTAAGTTTGAAAGTTTCAAAGCTGAAGTAAATTTCTCTTTTTTTCGCTCATTTGTTATTAATCTTGCTACTTTTTTATACTCTCTAATTTCGCCATAATCTTTAAAAATTCTCTCTAACTCTTCAATTGAGTAGTAATTTATCACTTCAAAAGCACTTAAATTTGAGCTTTTATCCATTCTCATATCAAGTTTTTCACTATTAAATTGAAACCCTCGTTCAGCCTTATCAAGTTGCAAAGATGAAACTCCAATATCAGCCAAAATTCCTTTTACATCATATTCAGCAAATTTTTCTATCTCACTTGAGTAACTTCCTTTAGCAAAAATAACTCTATCGCTATAAGCTTTTAAATTCTCTTTTGCAATTGCTAAAGCCTCTTCATCTCTATCAATACAAATCAATTTTACATTTTTATTTGCCTTTAATATCGCACTTGAATGCCCAGCTAATCCAGTCGTACAATCAACTATATACCCCTCTTTTATCTCTTTGAAAATCTCTACTACTTCGTTCAATAAAACTGAAATGTGTTTCATATTTATATAATTCCTTTTTTAAATTATTTAAGTGTAATATTTAAACTATTCAACCACTCTTTAGAAGTCTGATAATCACTAATTTGAGTTTTAATGATATTCCAAAAATCTAGGACTATGATTATACTCAATTAAATGTGTTAATTCGTGAACTATAATATAATCAATCTTCATAAATTATTTTTTCTATTTTTGTTTCTATTTTATAATTATTGTTTTTTACTACTTGTAATTATACCTAAATCTTCTTAAGATTTAGGTATAATGTTATTATGATAAGTACAAATGTAGAAATAGACATAGTGGAAAATTTAAAGGTGCTGGAAAGTTTATATAAAAGCGAGAAAAATTCAAAATTAAAAGAAAGATTACATGCTTTATA
>DZAZ01000034.1 GCA_022729755.1 Helicobacter cetorum
CTTTCAAGCTAACCTTGACCGTTTGTGAGCCGAAATTATAGCTAAAAATTCTTAATTATAACTGAAATAAGAGAAATTTTCTCTCTTATTTTATAAAAATGAAGTTGCACTTTGAAGAGTTTTGAAAAATAGAAGTTTTTCATCTGCACAGTAATTTCTTGCATCTTTTAATAATTCACCACCTAAAAGAATTGGAATTATTTTTTTAGACCATTTTTCACTGTTTATCACTTTTACGATATTTAACGAATCTGTCATAAATTGAGGAGTTATAACTACATAAATAAGCTCAATCCCTTCTATTTTATCAGCTAGTAAAAGTGTATTTTTAAATCTATCACTCAAAGCATCACCGATAATATCAACAGGATTTGCACGAGGCCAATTTGATGGAAGTATTTCATCAAATGCTTTAATATCTTTTGGGCTTAACTCATAGAGTTTTTTGCCTTTTTCGATAATATAATCAGTTAAAATCGAAGCTGGACCTCCAGCATTAGTTACAATTAAAATATTATTTACTTCATTTAATGGATTAAATAAAAGTGCTTCTATATTATCTTCGATTTTTGAGCCAACACTATTTAATAAACCTTTAAACATATCGTAATTTCCACTTAAATTACCAGTATGTGAAAATGCGGCTTTCTTACTTGCTTCACTTTTTCCAGTTTTAAAAATATAAATTGGTTTTTTACTCTCTCTAATAGCTTCTAAAAATTCTTTTCCATATTGAATTCCCTCAGCATAAACTGAAATATAACGGCAACTTTTCTCATTATTTAGCATTCTAATCATTTCAGCAAAACTAAGGTCAACCATATTTCCAACTGAAACAATATGCGAAAAGCCAATATTTGCTTGATATGCTTTATCCATAAGTGCTGATAAAACGGCACCTGATTGAGATAAAAGTGCTAAATTTCCTCTTATAATCTTATCAGTTCCAAAAGTTAGATTTAAATTATAATCAGCACTATAATATCCCAAACAGTTTGGTCCAATTACATTAAAGTTGTGTTTTTTAGCAAGTTCAGCGATTTGTCTTTCAGCATCAAATTGCCCTACTTCTTTAAATCCAGCTGAAATAATAATCACATTTTTAATATTTTTTTCGATAAGTTCCATAATTGTACAAACTACAAATTGAGCCGGAATTGTGATAACAGCCGTATCAATATCGCCCTCAATCTCGCTTAAGCTTTTATTTACACTTTTACCTAAAATTTCGCCACCTTTTGTATTTATGAAAAAAACTTCAATTTCAGAACTTAGTGAATTTTTTGCTAGTGCATATCCAACTTTTGTTTTATCAGAACTTGCTCCAATTATGGCAACTCTTTGGTTTTTAAAAAAGTTAAATCTATCTATTCTTAATTTTGGCTTTTCTTTAATATTACTATCTCTTTTAACTCTTGCATCAACGATTGTGATACCTTTTTCATTCAGCATTACTGGATTAAAATCAAGTTCTTTAATTTCAGGATTTGACTTGATAAAATTTTGTACAAATTTAATAAAACTCACAGCCACATTAATATTAATCTCTTGTCCACGATAATTTTGAAATATTTTTGAAATTTTTGTAAGTTTTATCGCTCTAATTATCTCTTCATCTTTCGCATAAATATCGATATAACAAACATCTTTATACATTTCAAGAAAAATTCCACCTTTACCAAAAAGTATAACTTTTCCAAAAACATCATCATCAACAACACCTACAAAAAGCTCAATTCCCTTAATCATAGCGGTTGCGATAAATTTATCACTATTATCTAAAGTTATACCTTTTGATTTAACATTAGAGATAATTTTATCTCTAGCATCTTTTAAAAACTCTTTATTTGGAATACTAAGAACCACGGCATTAAAATCACTTTTGTGTATAACTTTATCTGATTGAAGTTTTAGTGCCACGGGATAAAAATCAATTTCAGGTAACTCATCAACTCCAAAAGATGTATATTCAGGTGTTTTTAAATTGTAATCTTGTAACCATTTATAAATTTCAGCTTCAAGCATATTTTTCCTTTAAACCATTTTCTTAGCTAATTTTAAAAGTTCAGGTTTAATTGTATATTTTGCAGAATTCACATACTCAATCGATTCAAATGTAAATTTAGAATCTTTATAAACAACAACTGCATTAGCTGAAGAATCACTTAAGAGTTTATCAACTCCATAAGCTACAAATTCAAATGCCATCAATCTATCAAAAACTGTTGGATTTCCACCTCTTTGAACGTGACCTAAAATTGTAGCTCTTGTTTCGATTTTTACATCTTCTTCAAGCCACTTTACCATTTTTTCGCTCATTTTTGTACCTTCAGCAACTATTGCTAAAACATATTTTCGACCTCCTTTTAACTCTCTTGTTAATCTATCTTTTAATGTATTAAGATTATATTCAAGTTCAGGAATAATGCAAATTTCAGCTCCACTTGTGAGTGAAGAGATTAATGCTAAATATCCACAATCTCTTCCCATTACTTCTATTACAAAAGCTCTTCTAAAAGATGAAGCCGTATCGCGAATATCATCTATTGCATTTCTAATAATATTTAATGCACTATCAACTCCAAGACAATAATCAGTTCCAAAAATATCATTGTCTATGGTTGAGGGAATTCCTACAAAATTTATATTAAAATCTTTGTAAAATTGATTTAATGCACGAAATGAACCATCTCCACCTAAAACTACTAATTTATCAATACCACTTTTTTGTAAATTTTCATAAGCTTGTTTTCTATAATCATATTCAAAAAATCTTTTTGAGCGAGAAGAACGAAGAATAGTTCCACCATCGTGAACAATTCCAGCCACATCTTCGTGAGTTGCTTTTTTGATTTGATTATCGATTAAACCCTCTAATCCATCATAAATTAAATATGGCTCAACTCCTAAATCAAAACAATAATCTACAAATTTTTTAATCGCTGGATTCATTCCAGCACAATCTCCACCAGAACACATAATTGCCATCGCCATAATCTAGCCTTTAAACTTTTTCTCTAATTTTACTTTACCAAGCTCAACACCAGGTTGGTCGTAAGTATTTACTTTTAAAATCACTCCAACAGCTGAAGTTAACAATTCATAATAATAAATCAATGCCCCAATTGAGCTCTCATCTAATATATCTAACTCAATCAAATCAGTAATAACCCCTTGTTCAGTGATAGCTTCAAGAGTTGAATCACATTGAGCATTTATAAGTGTTTCAAAAGTTTGATTGTTTATATAATTTGTTTTTTCTATAAAATCGATATTAATATCAGGCACTTTTGTATTAATTTCAAACTCTTTCACTTTTAAAAATGTTACTGTTTTATCTTTCACACCCTGCATTATGAGTTGTAAAAACGAATGTTGGTCGATTGAACCAATTAAACCAATAGGAGTTAAACCTACACTTTTACCTTCAATATTAATTTTACCCAAAGATTCACCCCAAAGTTGCACATACCAACCTACAAAATATTCAAGTAAACTCGAATATGCAAAAATTACATTTATTGGGTGTTTTTCATAATTTTTAGCATAAAAATTAGCCTTATTTAAAAGATGCATCTCATTTTTATTAAAAAACGATTCTGAAAATTTTTCAGCACCTTTTAATAACTCTTCAATATCAACTCCAGCTAAATAAAGTGGAACTAACCCAACCGCACTTAAAACTGAAAATCTTCCACCTACATTTAATGGAATATTAAACTCACAAAATGAGTATTTTTTGGCAAAATTTGATAAAGGTGAGCCATTGTCGGTTATTATTATCAATCTATCTCTTAATTTTTTGCTATCAAACTCAAAAGCATATCTAGCACAAATGTGTTTAAAAATTGAAGTAGTCTCAATTGTTCCACCAGATTTTGAAATTAAAATAAAAATAGTTTTATTACTATTTATTTTTGAGAGAGTTTGTTCTAAATTAATTGGGTCAGAGTTTTCTAAAAAATGAAGTTTTGCACCCTCTTTTTTGTGTAAAACTCTGTCAATTGCTTTTCCTCCAAGAGATGAGCCACCAATTCCAATTACAACAACATCGCTTATTTTATTTTTACTAATTAAAGAGTTTTTTCTTGCATACTCTTTAATTTTTTCTATTAATTCTGTGGCTTCAAAGAGAGTATAATAGCCGATTTTGCCACTCTCTTTTTCATCTTTTAAGGCATTAAAAACTTCGCTCTTAAACTCACTTTCCATATTTGGAAATGAATTTTTAAAACTAAGCATTATCTATTTCCTACAAAAACTGCCATATCTATAAGTCTGCTAGTATAACCCCACTCATTGTCATACCAAGCTAAAACTTTTGCTAATTTCCCATTTACAACACTTGTCATATCTGGCACAAAAATCGAGCTAAATGGACAACTTATAAAATCACCTGAAACAAGTTTTTCAGTATCAATTTTAATTAAGCCTTTAAACTCATTTTCACTAGCCTTAAGGAATGCTTGATTAATCTCTTCTTTTGTAACTTCTCTAGCTAAATTTACATTTAAATCCACTATCGAAACATTTGGAGTTGGAACTCTCATTGCATAACCATTAAGTTTACCTTTAAGTTCAGGCATAACAAGTCCTATTGCTTTAGCTGCTCCTGTTGTTGTTGGTACCATATTTACGGCTGCTGCTCTTGCTCTTCTTATATCTTGGTCGTGTTTTGAGTCAAGTAATTTTTGGTCATTTGTATAAGAGTGAATAGTAGTCATAAGTCCATCAATTACTCCAAAATTTTCATGCAAAGTTTTTACAATTGGTGCAAGACAATTTGTTGTACAACTTGCATTTGAAATAATCTCTTCACCTTTATATTTATCAGTATTAATATTTAATACAAATGTTGGAGTATCATCTTTTGCTGGAGCACTCATTAGCACTTTTTTAACTCCATTTTTCAAAAATACTTTTGCTTTATCCATTGTTAAAAATTTACCCGTACAATCAATTACAAGTTCAGCTCCAAGCCCACCAAAATCAAGAGTTAAAGGCTCTCTACTACTTAAAATTTTAATTTTATCTTTTCCAATTTGAATAGTACTCTCATCAATCAATTTAACATCTTCTCTTTTGCCGTGAACTGTATCATATCTTAACATATGAACTAAATCTTCAGGTTTTGCTGTTGTATTTAATGCTACAACCTCAACATCATCTCTAAGTGAAGCAATCCTAAGTGCCACCATTCCTATTCTACCCGTTCCATTTATTGCAATTTTTAAAGCCATTTTATCTCCTTTTTTTAATTAAATTTTTCCATTAAATATTCAATTTCATCTTTATTTAAAAGCCTAATTAAATTAGTTGAACCACTCTTATTTGTTTGATATCCAACTAAAAGTATGTAAGTTTCATCTATCGAAATCACTTTATCAGCTAAAGCTTTTTCAATAAAATTATGAACCAACTCATCTGAAGAATTAACTTTTTCTAATATATAAGTAGGACTAATTCCCCAATAAATGCTAAGTTGTCTAAAAATTCGCTCATCACAACAATTAACTATAATATCAGCTTTTGGACGATATTTTGCGATGGCTGTTGCACTTTTACCACTTTTTGTAAAAATTATAATTCCGTTTGGATTTATTAAATTAGCCAAATTATTAGCCGAAATTGCTAAAGCTTCTTCCAGTGTATTTTTTTCAAAACTCATATGATATGAGTAAATCGTTTCTATATCTTTAATCGCACTATCAAGCACTTCAACGGCTTTTATAGGATAATTCCCAACTGCCGTTTCATCTGAAAGCATAACTGCATCTGTTCCATCAAGTACCGCATTTGCAACATCACTAATTTCAGCTCTTGTAGGATAAGGTGAATTTATCATTGAAGTTAGCATTTGAGTGGCCGTAATTACAGGTTTTGCAGCTTCATTTGCTTTTTTAATTATCATTTTTTGAACTTTTGGAACTTTATCAACTCCAAGCTCAACCCCCATATCACCTCTAGCAACCATAATTCCATCACTAACTTCTATTATTTCATCAATTCTTTTAACAGCATCTTGTTTTTCTATTTTTGCAAAAATAGGTATCTCTTTACCATAACTTTTGATAATATCTTTTGCAGTTAGCACATCTTGAGGAGATTGTACGAATGAAAGTGCCATAAAATCGACTTCATTTTCAATTCCAAACATAATATCACTAATATCTTTTTTAGTAATTGCAGGAATATCAAGTTTAGTTGATGGAAAATTTACCCCTTTTCTTGAAGTAAGCTCACCTCCAACTAAAACTTTAGTTGTAACTTTTTCAGGCTCGATTTTCACAACTTTTACTCTAATTGTTCCATCAGCTAAGTAAATTAAATCATCAACTTTTAACGAGTCTAAAACCTTTGGATGATTTAGTTTTACTTCATTTAAACCAAGCTCTCCATCTTCTCTACAAAAACAAAGAGTGTCTTCTTCTTTTAAGTTTAATGGTTCTCTCAAATCTCCAATCCTAATTTTTGGACCAGAAATATCTTGAAGTATTCCAACTGATTTATTTAACTTTTTAGAAACTTCTCTGATTGTTTGAAGTGTGATTTTGTGTTCATCGTGGTTTGAGTGAGAAAAATTCAACCTAAATACATTCACTCCCGCTTGTATTAACTTCTCAATCATTTCAGAATTATTACAAGAAGGACCAACGGTTACCAAAATTTTCGTTTTACGCATCGCTTTTCTCTTTTATAATTTGATTTTGTAATTGTATTTGACAATAGTTTCAAAAAAGTGTCACCAAAGATAAGTATAAACTTATAAACCTTTTGATTTTGTTAATTAACACTTAGTAGATAACTAAGCTATAATTTCATAAATTTATTTTGGAGAATTAATGAAAAAATTTGCAACAACATTTGGAAATTCAAGAGTAAAACCAACTCAAAAAGAGTACAAAGATGGCATCAAACTAGGAAAAATATTAGTCAAATATGATTATAGTGTAAAGTGTGGTGGTTATCAAGGATTAATGGAGGCTGTATCAAAAGGTGTAAAAAAAGCAAATGGTGAATGTATTGGAATAACTATCGCAGAATTTGATAAAACTCGCCCTAAAAATAAATATTTATCAAAAACAATTACAACTGAAAATCTTTTTGATAGATTAAAATTATTAAGCGAAAGTTCAACACTTTTTGTTGCACAAACTGGAAATCTTGGAACTTTAAATGAAGTTATTTTAATTTGGACACTAATGTATACATTTTTATTAAAAGATGTTAGGCTTTGCTTAATTGGAAAAGAGTGGAAAGATTTAAAAAAACTTAAAAAACTACCAATTGATAAAAGATTATTTAAACATTTAGAGTTTTTCGATAACTTAAAAGATTTTGAAAAAACATTAAAAAAATAGATTATGCTACTAAAAGTTACTTTTATAGAATACTTAAAAGTTAAAATAACTATTTCTTATAAAAAATAAATCTATTTTTTGGTAGTATTAAAGCCAAACTTAGTTACTAATAGTAACAATTACTATATTTCAGTTTTTTTTAATTATTTCACTAAAAAAATCAATTAATGAGGTAAAAGATGAGTATACCTATTCATAATGTAGATGTAGTAGTCGTTGGTTCAGGTCTTGCTGGATGTGCTGCTGCCAGAGAGTGCCAAGTGGCGGGATTAAAAACTGTAGTATTAACAAAACTTCATCCACTAAGAAGCCATTCAGGTGCCGCTCAAGGTGGAATTAATGCAGCCTTGAGAGAAGATGATACAACTTTGCACGAATTTGACACAGTAAAGGGAAGCGATTATATCGGCGACCAAGATGCAATTTCACTTATGTGCAAACAAGCTCCAGCTACGATTAGATGGCTTGAAAAAATGGGAGCAGTCTTTTCAAGAAATGAAAAAGGCGAAATCGCTCAACGTCCTTTTGGAGGACAAAGCAAACCTAGAGCTTGTTATGCAAAAGATAGAACAGGATTGGTTTGTCTTCAAACAATCTATGAACAAGCCCATAAAGATGGAGTTGAGTTTTTAGATGAGTGGTATATGGGCGATATTTTATATGATGGCGAAACTAAGAAAGCTTATGGAGTAGTTGCATATAATTTACGAAATTCGCAGATGGCAATTTTTAATGCAAAAGTTGTAATGCTTGGAACTGGTGGATATGGTAGAGCTTTTGCAATCAATTCAAATGCCCACGCAAACACAGGCGATGCACTCTCAATTGTAGCTAGAAAAGGTATTCCTCTTGAAGATATGGAGTTTGTACAATTTCATCCATCAGGCTTAGCTGGAAGTGGAGTTTTAATCTCTGAAGCAGCAAGAGGCGAGGGTGGAAGACTTTTAAACTCTAATAATGAGAGATTTATGGAGAGATATGCTCCAAATAAATTAGAACTTGCTTCAAGAGATGTCGTAAGTAGAGCGATTGAACAAGAAATCCGCGAAGGTCGTGGAGTTGGTCCAAATAAAGATGCAGTTTATATCGATTTAACTCATTTAGGTGAAGATTTGATTAATGAAAGGCTTCCAGAACTAAGGGATTTAGCGATAACATTTTTGGGTCAAGATATGGTAAAAGAGCCTATTATGATTAGAGCAACTGGACATTATTCAATGGGTGGAATTCCAGCAAATATTAGAACTCAAGTTAGAGCAAATGAGAGTGAGCTTGTTGAGGGGCTTTATGCAGCTGGAGAGTGTAGTTGTTTAAGTGTTCACGGAGCTAATAGACTTGGGGCAAATTCAGTGCTTGAAGCGATTTTATTTGGAAGAGTTTCAGGCAAAAGCATAGTAGAAGATATAAATAAAATTGACTTAAAAAAAGCAAATGAGAACGAAGCTGAAGCTTTTGAAACTAAAATGAAAAAGATTTTAAGTTCAAACGGAAACGAGAGAGTTCCAGTAATTAGAAAAGAACTTCAAGAGTCAATGACACTTGATGCAGGAGTTTTTAGAACTGAAGAGAGTTTAGTTAAACAAAGAGAAAAGTTAAAAGAACTTGCAAAAAGATATGAAAATATTTCAATTGATGATAAATCAAAAACTTTCAACACTGACCTTCAAGAGGCAATTGAGCTTGGACATATGATTGATTATTCAAGATTTATAGTTGAGGGTGCAATAGCAAGAAAAGAGAGCCGCGGGGCACATTATAGAGAAGATTATCCAAATAGAGATGATGAGAAATTCTTAAAACATACAATAGGCTATTTGAGAGAAAATGGTGAGATTGAACTTAGATATATGGATGTTGTGCTTGGTAAATTTGAGCCTCAAGAAAGAAGTTATTAAGGAATAAAATGGAAACAAGAGAAATAACCTTTAAAGTTTTTAGATATAACTCTGAAACTGATGCTACCCCAAGATATGAGAATTACACACTTTTAGTTAATCAAAGTGAGTTAGTGCTTGATATTTTAAATAGAATAAAATGGGAAAAAGATGGAAGTTTTTCATACAGAAGAAGTTGTCGTCACGGAATTTGTGGCGCTTGTGCTATGAAAGTCAATTCTCGCTCAATTATTGCTTGTAAAACAAATGTGCTTGAACTTGCAAACATTTATGGAAACGAGTTAGTAATAGAGCCATCAAATATTCAAAAATCAATCAAAGATTTGATTATCGATAAAAAAGATTTTTGGCAAAAATATGACAAAGTTAAACCATATTTAATTACTCAAAATAAAATAGAAGATTATCCAAAATCTGAAAATTTAGTTTCAACTCACGATGCTGAAAAAGTCGATGGAGGCGATCTTTGTATTCAGTGTGGAGTTTGCTATTATGCTTGTCCAGCGGTTGAAGTTAATGAAGATTATATCGGTCCAGCAGCACTTGCAAAAGCATTTAGATTTAATTTTGATGTAAGAGATAGTGCAAAAAGAGAGAGACTTGCAATTGTAAACGAGATTGGTTCAGGAATTTGGGATTGTGTGAAGTGTTTTGAGTGTATGGAAGCTTGTCCAAAAGAGGTAAATCCGATTGCAAAAATAACTTCACTTCATACTCAAACATTTGAGGAAAATATGGCTGAAGATAATGTAGCAGTTAGACACGCAGTTTATTTTAAAGATACAATCGATAAACACGGATTTTTAGATGAGGGTGAACTTGTTAAATATTCACTTGGAATGATAGGCACTCTTTCACATCTTCCAGAAGCCCTAGCGATGCTAAAAAAAGGAAAACTTCCGATGCCGTGGGGAATACCAAAATCTAAAAATTTAGATGAAGTTAAAAAACTTGTCAAATCATCTTCTAGTGTAAAAGGGATAAAATGAAAAACTTAAAATATGCACTTTATACGGGTTGTACGGCTAGAGAATCAACCCCAGAACTTTTAAAATCAACTATGGCAATTGCAAATAAACTTGGAATTGAATTTGAAATTTTAGATGAAGCGACTTGTTGTGGAGCTTCACATTTGCAAGATTTTGATGATTTTCTCTCACTTGTGCTTAATGCTAGAACAATTTGTTATGCAGAAAAAAGAGGGCTTGATTTGGTGACTTTGTGTAATACTTGTCAGCTTAATGTTTCTATGACAAAAGAGAGACTTGATAATGACCCAAAATTAAAAGCAAAAGTTAATGAAAAACTTGCTGAAGTTGGCTTAGAGTATAAAGGAACAAGTCGGGTTATTCATATGCTTTATGTTTTACGAGATGATTATGGCTATGATAAGTTAAAATCAAAAGTTACAAATCCACTAAAAAATTATAATATAGCTTCATTTTATGGATGTCATAATATCAGACCAAGTGAGCTTCAACACCACTCAAACAATGACGAAAATCCATACAAACCAACTTCACTTGATGAGCTTATCATAACTTTGGGTGGAAAAAATATTGAGTATTCACAAAAAAATAAGTGTTGTGGATTTCATGTTGAACTTCAAGCCCCAAAAACTGCAAATAAACTTTCAGGTAATGCAATGGTTGGAGCTAAGCAAAATGGAGCTGAAATGATTGTAACTCCTTGTCCGCTTTGTCAAATAAGAATGGATGTTCAACAAAAAAATATAGAAAAAGAGATGGGAACTAACCTTAATATGCCAGTTCTTCACTTACAACAAATTGTAGGATTAGCACTTGGAATTTCAAATAAAGAGTTAGGATTAAATCATAATATCGTAAGTTTACATAAATAATCTTTCTCTTTTTTTCTTCTTAGCTAAAAAAATATATAATCAATAAAAATTTTAAAAGGAATTTAATGAGGGCATTACTTAGTGTAAGCGATAAAAGTGGTATTGTAGCTTTTGCAAAAGAGTTAGTTAATTTAGGATATGAAATAGTCTCAACTGGGGGAACTTTAAAAATATTAAATGAAAATAGCATAAAAGCAATAGATATTAGCGAAGTAACAAAATTTCCAGAAATGTTTGATGGCAGAGTTAAAACACTAAATCCTATGGTTCACGGTGGGATTTTGCATAGACGTTATAATAAAAATGATGTAAAAACAGCAAAAGAGTATGGAATTGTTGGAATTGATATAGTTGCGGTTAATCTTTATCCATTTAAAGAGACAACCAAAAAAACTGATGATTTTGAAGAGATTATCGAAAATATAGATATTGGTGGACCAAGCTTAATTAGGGCTAGTGCAAAAAATTTTAAAGATGTAATTATTGCCACAAATCCAAATGATTATGAAAAAATTATAAATGCACTGAAAAATAATTTAAATACGATTGAATTTAGAAGAGATTTGATGATAAAAGCTTATGAATATAGTGCCAGTTATGATGGTTTCATTGCAAATTATATGAATAAGAGATTTAACTCTGGAATGGGCGAGTATCAATTTATCGTAGGTAAAAAAGTGCTAGATACAAGATATGGCGAAAACCCTCATCAAAAAGGGGCTTTATATCAATTTGAAGAGTTTTTTACAAATAATTTTAAAACGATTAAAGGTGAGCTTAGTTTTAATAATTTGACTGATATTAATGGAGCGATTAAAATCGCGGGAAGTTTTGGAGATAGAGATGCGATTTGTATCGTAAAACACGGTAATCCTTGCGGTTTTGCAATAAAAGAGAATTTACTTAGCAGTTACATCGAAGCACTAAAATGCGATAGTATTTCAGCTTATGGCGGAGTTGTTGCAGTCAATGGAATTGTGGATAAAGAGTTAGCCCTAAAAATGAATGAAATATTTTTGGAAGTGATTATTGCAGGAGATTTCACCGATGAAGCGATGAGAGTATTTGAGCCTAAAAAACGGATAAAACTCTTTAGCCAAAATTCAAAAAGATTAATTTTAGCAAATGATTTAAATGACTTTAAACATATCGATGGTGGATTTGTCTATCAAGATAGCGATAAAGTTGAAGATGATGAAGTTAAAAATGCTAAACTTATGAGTAAAAAAAAGGCAAATACTAATGAATTAAGCGATTTAGAGATAGCTTATAAAATCGCAAGTTTAACTAAATCAAACTGTGTAGTTTATGTAAAAAATAGTGCAATGGTTGCAATTGGAATGGGAATGACTAGTAGAGTTGATGCAGCTATGTGTGCTATCAAAAAAGCTCAGGAGATGGAACTTGATATAAGTGGAAGTAGCTTAGCAAGTGAAGCATTTTTTCCTTTTAGAGATTCAATTGATGCAGCAGCAAAAGTTGGTGTGAGAGCGATAATTGAACCTGGTGGAAGTATTAGAGATGATGAAGTGATTGAAACGAGTAATGAGCATAATATCGCACTTTATTTTAGTGGAAAGAGACACTTTTTACACTAAATTTATAAATTAAAAGGTAAAAAATGGCTAGTGCAAAAGAGTTGCTAGAGTTTTCTAAAAGTTTGAATTTACTTTATGTTGAAGATGATGAAGCAATCAGAGAAAATACTACTAAAGTTTTTAGAAATTTTTTTAAAGATGTAAAAGTGGCGGTAGATGGATTAGATGGACTTCAAAAATTCAAAAGTGAAACTTTTGATATAATTGTAACTGATATTAGAATGCCACATATGGATGGTATTTCTATGATTAGAGAAATTAAAGATGTGAAAGAAGAGCAAATAATCATCGTAACTTCGGCTCACGATGATTCAACTTATTTGATGGAGTTGATTGATTTTGGAGTTGATGGTTTTATTTTAAAACCCCTTCAAATTGAAAAATTACTTAAAGTTTTATATAAAACTTGTAGAGTTATAGTTGAGCGACGAATACTTGAAGCTTACAAAAAAACACTTGAAGAACTTGAGAGAGATAGAATTTGTAGTGATAGTGAAAATGTTGAATTTTAAAGAATAAATTAACATAAAGGTTTTAAGTGGCAAATAATAATAAAAAACTTCAAATAAATACAAAAAGAGATGTTGTAAATATAAGTGAAATCAATGGTTTAATTGCAACTGGTGGGTTTAAAAATGCGATTAATATATTAAAAAATAGTGATATTGAAAATTTTACGATTGATGAACAAATTGATTTAAATCTTAAATTATATAGACTTCAATCTATAAAA
The DNA here is from genome assembly GCA_022729755.1 of Helicobacter cetorum. GTDB lineage: Bacteria > Campylobacterota > Campylobacteria > Campylobacterales > BB28 > BB28. The sequence continues at coordinate 13,449 of DZAZ01000034.1, forward strand.
GAGTTTGAAGCAGCAGATATAAGAAAAGCTATTAAATATATAGAAGAAGCAATAAGTATAAAAGTAACTGAATTAAATCAACTTTTTTATGCTTATTATCTTTCATATCTTGAGCATTTTGAAAAAGTAAATAAAGTTACAACTTCACTTATAAATTCAAAAAACACCACAATCTCAAAAACGGCGATTTTTTTGTCACTTTTAGCTGATATTTATCAAAATAAATTTGATATAAACTCTGTACTTTTAGATAAATTAAATTCAGCTAAAAAAGAGTATCTTTTAAGTTTTTATTCTTTAAAAAACAATGATTTAAAAGAGGCGCTTAATTATTTAAAAAATATGAATTTGAAATTAACTAAAGAAAAAGCAAATGTAAAAGCTTTGATTAGTATTATTGAAAATAGTGAATTTATACCATCAAAAACGGAACCATCAAAAACTTTTTATAAGGCACTTTTAGGGCTTTCACTTAATTTAGAAAACTTTATTAATTCAAAAAGTGTAAGAGTGCTAAAGTCTGAATATCAAACATATTTAGAACATTCAAATAAAACCAAAATGTTTAATAATTTTTTGAATTTAAAAGAATCTTTGCATTTTGATAAATTAAAATTATTAATGCAAAATACACCAAGTGATATGAGAGCTTTTTTAATATATAACAATATTGTGTTGCTACTTAATGAAAATAAATTTGACACTATTCTTGAATTTTTTAAAATGTATAAAAAAGAGTTATTAACAATTCCTGAATCTATTTTTGTTTTAAATAAAGTTGCTAAAAATATGTCGAAACTTTTAATAATGATAGATATAGAAGATGAATATGACTTGGAGTATATTAGAGCTATTGAACACAAAGTAACTACGATAATGTTACAATTTAGCAAAGAGTATTTAAGTCTTTATATCAATAAATTGCAATCTTTTCAAATAGATGTGATTTTTAACTCTTTCTCTATTTTCTTTAAAGCTTTTGAAAATGCACATTTAAAACTTTTTACTAAAAACTTTACATCTTTTGCAAAAAGCTTCAATTTCAATCCAATCTTTTTACAAACTAATAAATTTTTTACAGAAATACAAACAGAAAGTGAAACTAAATTAGAAAATGATTTAAAAGAAATATTAACAAATAACTCTTTTAATAATATGGAAATGATAGAAACTGAAATGATAGCATTTTGCCTTGCAATGAGAAGTGGATATTTAAATAAAAATCTTGATATTGAATTAAAAAAACAAATTCCAATTGTAATTGTAAAAACGGTTAATATATTTTTTAATACAAAAGCTAAATATAAAAATTTCGTTAAACTTTTGAATATGTTGGATTTACTCACTTCAATTGTATTAAAATTTAATTTTACAAAACACAAAGATACTTATCAAAAATTATTGGAAACTTCAAAATTTTATTTAGAGTATTTTAATTCAAAATTGGAAAATTATAAAAATTTAACACTTTTAAGTGAAATTATAGAAAATAGTACTAATTCTATTGAAGAGTTAAAACAAAATTATACTAAAGAGATTGAAAATAAAAAGGATGGATTAAATATTATTAAAAAATTAAAACAATCTATATATTATGTTGATTTTTTGAATATTTACATTGAAATAGCAGGATTTAATGAAAATTATATTATTAAATATATTAATTCTATTAATTTTTATGCTCAAGAAAGAAATAAATTTGTAAGTGATTTTAGAGTTAGTAATATTAAAAATACTAAATTAATTAATCAGTTTTATAAAGCTATATTGCCAACATATCAGATTAATACAGGTTGGTATTTAGAGTGGTGCTTAGATTATTTAATTTTTGTTTGTGAAAACAATATATCAAAAGATGTTTTTATAAAAGATATCTATAACTTTGCCATAAAACTTCAAGCAAATAGAAAATTTAAAGCTCAAGAAGCAAAATACAAAAAAATGACGAAAATATGGAAGGATAATTAATCGATGAAAAAATCAACTTATCAAACACTTGGTTTAAATCGCAACTCAACAAAAGAAGATATAAAAAAAGCTTACAAAAGATTAATTAGAGAGTTTACTCCTGAACAAAATCCAGAAAAGTTTGCAGAAATTAGAAATGCTTATGATGTCTTGACAAATGAAGAGTATTTCACAAATTTTTTTAGAGACGATTTACCTTTTTATGAGCTTAATATAAATAATACTCAAAATATTGAATTTGATAAATTAAAATACTTAAAATCAATATTTGAAACACCATTTGAATTACTTCACGAAATTAAAGATTAAAAGGTTAGTAATGACAAAAGAAGAGTTAAAAGCAGAAGTTTTAAATATTATAGACTCATTTGAAGAAGAGGATTTAAAAGAGAGTGCGGGACTTTTATATAATTTTGAAGAAGAGTTATTAAATGAATTTTTAGCACTAAAAGGCGAAGTGAAAAAAAACACAAAATTACTTGTAAAAAGTGAATTTGATATCGATAAATTTATTAAATTTAATGAAAATTTTTTAAATGCAATTGATAGTTTAAATAGTTTTCAAATAGAAGATTCTGGATTTAATGAGTTAAAAGTAGGTTTAAATTCAACTTTGGAGTTATGGAAAAATATTGTAAACGAAATAGAGTTAAAAGAACTTGCAATTATTGGCGAAAATTTTAATTCTCAAGTTCAAGAAGCAATTGAAGTTGTAAATGAAGATAACTTCAAAGATAGGGAAATAATCGAAGTTATCAAACAAGGTTATACTTATAAAGATAATATTATAAATTATGCACAAGTAAAAATAAATAAAAAGGATAATTAATGGTTTTAGGGATAGATTTAGGAACTACAAATTCAGTTGCAAGTGTTATTATTGATGGCGAAGTTAAGTGTTTCGTATTTGATGGAAGTGAGTTATTACCATCGGTTGTGCATATTTCAGATGATGGAATTGTTGTTGGAAGAAAAGCAAAAAATATTGCAAAAGTTGAACCAGAAAATACAGCAATTTCAATTAAACGAAAAATGGGTCAAGATATAAAAGTTAAATTAAATAATAAAGAGTACAGCCCACAAGAAATCTCTTCATTTATCTTAAAAAGAATAAAAGAAGAGGCTGAAAAAGAGTTAAAAACTGAAATTAAAGAGGTAGTTATTACAACTCCAGCTTATTTTAATGAACAACAAAGAGAAGCTACAAAACAAGCGGGAGAACTTGCAGGATTTGAAGTTTTAAGAATTTTAAATGAACCAACAGCCGCAGCTTTAAGTTTTGGAACAAACAACGATTCAGATTCAATTTATGCAGTTTATGATTTAGGTGGAGGAACATTTGATATTTCTATTATAGAGAGTAGCGATGGAGTAATTGAAGTTTTAGCTACAAGTGGGAATAACCATTTAGGTGGTGATGATTTTGATGAGAAATTAGCTAATTTCATTTGGGTAAAAAGTGGATTTGAAATAGAAAAAACCCTAAAAATAGAAACAAAATTGAATCAATTGGCTGAAGATGTAAAAATTAAACTCTCAAGCCAAGAGAGTGTTGAAATTGATGAAAAATTCTTTGCTAAAGTCGATAATAAGCCACTTCATTTAAATGTAAAAATTTCAAGAGAAGATTTTAATAATTTAATAAGAGCTGATATTTTAGAAACGATAGAATTACTTGAAAATACAATACAAGAGGCTAAACTTGAATACGATAACTTATCAGGAATTATATTAACTGGTGGTTCAAGTAGAATTCCATTGATAGAGCAATTAATTTTAGAACATACTGAAATTTTACCAATTTTAATAGAAGACCCTGATAAATCGGTTGCAATAGGTGCTACAATTCAAGGGGCTTTGATTAAAGGTAAAAATACAAATGCTATTTTAGTTGATATAACTCCATATTCACTAGGGATTGCTATTTTAGATGCGACAAGTTTTACTGATAAAAATGATTTTGTTTTAAAATTTGCAAAAATTATTTTAAAAAATACTCCTGTTCCTGTTTCTAAAACTCAAAGATTTTATGCATTTATTCCATACCAAAATGCTTTTGAAATTGAAATTTATCAGGGTGAACATTCTGATTTAAATGAAAATGTAAAAATAGCTGAAGCTTTATTAGAGATAAAAGAACCAGCTGAAAATGGAGAAATTGATATAACTTATTCACTTGATGCAAATGGGATTTTAAAAGTTGTGGCTGTTGAAATTAACACAAAAGAAGAGATAAAAGTCGAAATTAACAGTAAAATAGGTAAAAAAGTTGCTAAAAAAGTTTCAGATGAAAATTTAATAACTTCACATCAAAATAATTTAATTTTAAAAATAGACACTATTTTAAATAATCCCGACATTTCAAATGAAGATAAAGATGAGTTGAATGAATTGAGAGAAAAATATTTAAATACAGACGATGAAAAAGAGAAATTAATAATTGAAGAAGAAGTTATTGATTTAATTTTTTATTTAGAAGAGTAAAAATGATTTTAGAAATTAAATGCCCAATTTGTAAGGCAAAAAATAAAATATCGAGGGAAAATAAAAAATGTAGAAGATGTAAAGAGGATTTAAACCTCTTTTATAATCTTAAATTATCTCAAAGAAAAAGATTAATTTTAAATATTTTAAATAAAAGACACAATTATCAATTAATACTTTAACTAAATCTTAAATAACTTTTAGATAGAATCAGCCCTTAAAATTTTAAAAGAAATGGGGTGATTTAATGCCTGGCATTAAAGTAAGGGACAACGAAGGTTTTGAAGAAGCTTACAGAAGATTCAAAAAACAAGTCGATAGAAATTTAATCGTAACAGAGGCAAGAGCTAGAAGATTTCACGAAACTAATGCTGAAAAAAAGAAAAAACAAAAAATCAACGCTAGAAAAAAACTTCTTAAAAGACTCTATATGCTTAGAAGATACGAAGCAAGATTATAATCTTGTTTCTCTCTCTTTTATCTTTTTTACTCATCAATAACTGCATTTTTACTCTTAATTTAAACTTCATACTATAAATAATTAAATATACTAAAACAATTAAAAATTAATACTAAAAGGTGAAAAATGAAGTTAGAAATTGGAAATAAAGCTCCAAATTTTTGTTTACCAAATCAAGATGATGTGGAAATTTGTTTGAAAGATTTAATTGGGAAGTGGATAATTTTGTATTTTTATCCAAAAGATAATACACCAGGTTGCACTACACAAGCTTGTGATTTTAGTTCAAACTTACAAGAGTTTGAGGAGTTAGATGCAATCATTTTAGGAGTAAGTCCTGATAGTACAAAAAGCCATAAAAATTTTATTGAGAAAAAAGAGTTAAAAATCACACTTTTAAGCGATAGTTCAAAAGAGACTCTTAAAAACTATTTTGCTTTTGGAATGAAAAAAAATTATGGCAAAGAGTATGAGGGTGTAATTAGAAGTACATTTATTATTAATCCAAAGTGTGAAATTGCTGGAGCTTATTATAATGTTCGTGCAAATGGGCATATTGAAAAGATTAAAAAAGAGTTGCAAAAGATAAAAAATACAAATTTAGGAGTTTAAATGAGTGAAAGAGCAATTATTTATGCGATGTTATCTAAATTTTTTGCAGATATTTTAGATGAAAAAACTATTGAAGATTTAAAATCAAACACAGAACTTTTAAATTTAATTGGACAAAACACTAAAAATTGGTTTGAAAATAGCAAAGATGAGGAATTATTGGAAGAGATAAATATCGATTTTACGACAATTTTTTTAATGAATGCACAACCAATTGAGTCTTCAGTAATTGATAATAAAAATGATGTTTTAGTTGGACTTCAAAATCCTGTGATGCAATTTTATTTTTCGCACGGATATGATATAAATTTATTGAAAACACACATTCAAACCCCTGACCATTTGGCAATTGAGCTTGGTTTTATGCAAAATCTTGTAATGAAAGAAGAGCTTAAAACTCAAAAAAGATTTTTAAAAAAACATTTACTTGAGTGGGTTCCTCAATATTTAATTGGAATTAAAAATATTGCACAAACTCCATTTTATAGGGATTTATGCGATTTTGCAAGTGAATTTATTGTAGCTGATTATCACTCAATTTTGGAGTTAACTAATGAGAGTGAATGATTATATAGAAGGTAGTGCTTTATTTAAATTTAATAAATTAAAATGCTTAAGAAATGATTATTTTCACAACAATTGCACTTTTTGTATAGATATTTGTCCGCAAGAAGCATTTGAAATTTTTAGAGCAAAACTTAGGATTTTGACTAATAAATGTATCAATTGTTCGGCTTGTGTTGGTGGTTGTCCTAGTGAAGCTTTAAATTTAGAAAGTTTTGATGAGAATAATTTTGCATTAAATAATAGCGATATTCTTCTTAGTTGCCAAAAGAATATCCCGTGTTTAGGCACTTTTGACAATGAACATTTACTTTTTATGGCTTTAAAGTTAGATGAACTTAATTGTGATTTATCAAAATGTGATAGTTGCGAAGTAAATAAAAATTCAAAAGTCAAAGAAAAAATAGAAAATAATATAAAAACTTCAAATGAATTCTTAAAAGCGATAGAGATAGAAAAAAAGATAACTATAAAAACTGATATAGAGATTAATCAGCGAAGATATCTGTTTTCAACAATTATCGATAAAGCAAAATTAAAGGATGAAAAAAGAGAGAAAATAGAGTTAGATAACTTAAAAAGAGTACCCTTAAAAAGGGAATTGTTTTCTAAAGCAATAAATAAAATAATTGAAAACTTAAAAGTTACAGAAGTGTCAAATTTTTATTTTTTGAAATTTAAAAAGATAGAAAATAGTTGTATAAATTGTACTGATTGTGTGGAGTTCTGCCCAAGCGATGCACTATTTAAAAGTTCAGATGAAAGTACTATTTTATTTCAAGTTTCAAAATGTATAAATTGCAATATTTGTAATGATATTTGTAAATTTAAATCGATTAAAAGTATAGATGAAGTTGATTTAATTGACTTTGCATTAAATTTGGCAAAACCATTAATAACTCACAATATGAAAGTTTGTAATGAGTGTAAAACACCGTTTTCGTATAAAGGTGGTGATTTAATTTGTTCGAGATGTCTTGAATTTAAAGAAGACTTTAAAGATATATTTAAATTAGCAACTGAATTTAATTAAAAATAGTCAAGCTAAGCTTGACTAAAATAATTAATATCTTGATCTATTAAATCCGCCGCTGCTTCCACCAGTTTGTTTTTGTTTTGGTCTAGCGAAATCTACTCTTAAATTTCTTCCCATAAACTCATAGTTATTTAATGCACTTTGTGCATTTTTAGCCGATTCTTCAGAATCAAATTCCACAAAACCGAAACCTTTTTTTAATCCGTCTTTTTCAATGATTTTCACACTCGTAACTTGACCATATTCGCCAAAAAGTCCACTCACATCGCCTTCTGTTGCTTTGTAATTAATATTTCCTACGTAAAGATTAGCCGTTTCCATTATTGTATTTCCTTTTATAAATTTAACAATTCTCACTAAAATAACTCTTTGGCACTAATGGAATTTAGCAAAAAACTAGTAACTTTGAGAAAGTAAACTACGTCATTGATAAAAAAATTAGAAAAAAGAATTATTTATAAATTTTATTTTAAATCAGACAAATAAAAATTTGCCCAAAAACTTAATATTTCGGTTTATTGTAGTTATTTTGTCTTGGTCTAGCAAAATCTACTCTTAAATTTCTCCCCATAAACTCCTGATTATTTAGTGCCTCTTGTGCACTTTTAGC
>DZAZ01000035.1 GCA_022729755.1 Helicobacter cetorum
ATTTACATATTTTGTATTGGCTAACTACACATTAGAAAGTACAAAAATTGAAAATAAATTTTTATCTTTTGAAGCAGGGTTTGGAGAAGGAGTTAACGAAGTGGAAGCATTAGTTAAATTACCACTATATGGGATTTTTCAAATTATAGTTGATGATGAGGTTGTGCTTTTAAATGTTTGTTCTAATGCTGATTTTGAAGATGATTTAGCTGATGAAAATAAATCAATTGATGCACTTCTTGCAAATCCTGAAAATAAAAAATTACTTGAACAGTTAAAGAAGAAGTGAAATTTTTATTTCACTTTTAAAGCTCTTCAATTCCCTTAATATTTTCCATACTAATCTCTTTTATAACTGCTTTTGGGGTTTTGTAGCCCATTACTTGATAGATTATGTCATTATTTTGAGGATTAATTATGTGGAAAGTTGGACAAAATTCAGAGTATAAAAAGTTTGGATAAGTTTTTACCTCTGGTCGCTCAAAATTAACAAATACATAGTGACTATTTATTATTTCAAGCACTTTTTCATTTGTAAGTACATACCTCTTAGTTCTCTCACAAAATGGACACCCTGTTGTAGAAACTAAAGCTAAAACATACTTATTTTTTTGTTTTGCTAACTCTATTGCTTTATCGTAATTATGAACTAAATCTTTTATTAAAGCCTCATAATCATACTTTTCTGCACTTAAAAAATTAAAAAGTAAAATTAAAACTAAAAAATACCTCATTTTCTCCCTTTTGAGTTTAGTGTTTTATTATAAAGATAATATAAAAAATATAATTAATTTTTTATTATAATTTAATATTTTAGTGATATAATATTTAATGATAGTGAAAAGTAATTTTTTATTTAAAAGGAGATTTCCAATGAAAGGGAGAGTTTTTATATTATCTTTAAGTTTAGTAGGATTTTTATCAGCAAATGAAACTTTTCAAACAAAGTGTTCAACTTGCCACGGTATGGAGGCTGAAAAAGAGGTTCAAGGTAAAGTTGGCAAAACAAGGGTTTTATCTTCGATTGATAGAAGTGAATTAGTTGAACTACTAAAAGGTTATAAAAGTGGAACCATACAAAAAGGTGAAGGTCAACACGGTTTGGGTAAAATTATGAGAGGACAACTTGCACCACTTAGTGAGGGTGAAATCGAGGAATTAGCTACATACATTTCTAGTTTAAAACCACAAGTAGCAAAGAAGTAAATTAAATTTTTAATTTCCTCTACTTCCTGGTTTTATTGCTTTGCCACTTTTTCCATCTTTACAAAGTGGACAATCATCAGCTTCATAAATTTCAAAGTTAAAGTCTTCAAGTGCAAAAAATGCTAAATTATGAGGTAGTTTACACTCACTTTTTCGCTCAAGTGTAGAATTTACTCTTTTGCAAATACCTCTATTTGCAAGCGCGGCAAATCCAACAACTTCCCCACCTTGTGCTTCAATAATTTCTTTGGTTTCCATTGCACTTCCACCAGTTGTTACTATGTCTTCACAAATTAAAACTTTTTCACCACTTTTTACTTCAAAACCTCTTCTAAGGCTCATTATTTTATTTACTCGTTCGGCAAATATAAATCTAACTCCCAAAGCTCTGGCTAACTCATATCCCGCTAAAATTCCACCTAATGCGGGTGAGCAAATTAAATCTATTTCGATTTTACTTGCTTTTATCTCTTTTGCTAAGGCATTTGCTAAAAATTCAGCATTTTTCGGATTTTCTAAAACTCTAGCCGATTGTAAATAAAATTGTGAGTGCTTTCCACTACTTAATAAAAAATGTCCCTCAAGTAGGGCATTTGCATCTTTATAGATTTTTTCTATACTCATTTTTACACCTTTAGTATTTCAGCCTCTTTGTCTCTTAAATTATCATCAACCTTTTTAATAAAATCATCTGTTATTTTTTGTATTTCATCTTGTGCTTTTTTTGAGTCATCTTGAGTTATTGCTTTATCTTTTTCAAGTTTTTTAACATCATTATTTGCATCTTTTCTAATATTTCTAATTGCAACTTTTGCTTTTTCAGCCATTACTTTGGCTTGTTTTGCTCCCTCTTTTCTTTGTTCAACCGTCATTGGAGGGAAAAATAATTTTACACACTCACCATCACTATTTGGATTTACCCCAATATTTGCCTCTTGAATAGCTTTTTCAATCTCTCTTAATAAATTTTTCTCCCAAGGATTGATTGCAATTGTTGTAGCATCTGGAGTTAAAATTGAGCCAACTTGACTTAAAGCTGTTGGAGTTCCATAGTAATTTACTTTTATATTTTCTACAATTGAAGTCGAGACTTTCCCAGTTCTAAGGCTTGTAAAATCTTTTTTAAGAGCATCAATTGATTTATTCATATGTTCTTTTGTATTTTTATAAATCTCATTTACCATACTTTATCCTTAATTTGCATTTTCTTGTGTTTTATTAGTCTCTATTTCTGGAGCAATAGGAGGATTTATAACTTTTGGTGTCATTGGTACTATTGTGTCAACTTTATCAATAATAGAACTATTATACTCTTTATTATAGTTATAACCCAAACTTACAGTATTTACAACAAATAAAAATCCTACAATAAATGTAAATCTAGTTAAAAAATTAGCAGGACCTTTAGCCCCAAACATCGACTCATTACTACCACTATATGCTCCAAGTCCAATACTTGAACTTTTTTGAAGTAACACTGCAACTGTAATAACAATAGCTAATACAAATTGCAAAATTAATAAAAATTGTATCATTTAAACAAACCTCTTGATAAATTTTGAAATTTTATGTTGATTTTATCTAAAATTTGTTGATTTTAATGTTAAAAACACTATTACAAATATAATTACTTATTTATTACTTATTAAGTAAAATAAAAAAATAATTTAAACAAAATATTATGGAGAAAAAATGAGCGAATTTATAGAAATTTTTGGTGCAAGAGAAAATAACTTAAAAAATATCAATTTAAAATTACCTAAAAATAAGCTAATAGTTTTCACGGGAGTTAGTGGAAGTGGCAAATCTACTCTAGCTTTTGATACTCTTTATGCTGAGGGTCAAAGAAGATATATTGAGTCGCTCTCAAGCTATGCTAGACAATTTTTAGATAGAGTTGGTAAACCTGATGTTGATAAGATTGAGGGTTTAACTCCTGCAATTGCAATTGACCAAAAGAGTACTTCAAAAAATCCTCGCTCGACCGTTGGAACTGTGACTGAAATATACGATTACTTAAGACTTTTATATGCAAGAATTGGCATTCAACATTGTCATAAATGTGGCAAAAAAATATCGAAAATGAGTGCAAGTGATATTATAACTGAAGTTTTGAAATTGCCAAGTGAAGCAAAAGTTGTAATTTTAGCACCGATTGTAAGAGAAAAAAAAGGAAGTTTTGCAGATTTAATTGAAAATTTGCGAGTAAAAGGTTATGTTAGAGCTATGATTGATGGAGTTATGGTTAGATTTGATGAAGAGATAGAACTTTCAAAAACAAAAAAACACACAATTAAAGCTGTAATAGATAGATTAACGATAAAAGAAGAGAATACTCAAAGAGTAGCTGAAGCAGTTGAGAAAGCCTTAAAAACTAGTTATGGAGAAGTTGAAATTGAGATATTAAATTATGAAGAGTTAAATTTAGCTAAACTTATCCATTATAGCGAACATTTAGCTTGTTTTGATTGTAAAATTAGTTTTGAACCACTTGAGCCACTTAGCTTTTCATTTAATTCACCAAAAGGAGCTTGTGAGGAGTGCGATGGACTTGGCATAAAATACTCAATTGATTTATCTAAAATAATAGATTCTTCACTTTCAATTAAAAAAGGTGCTATAAAAATACTTTATGGATTTAATAAAGGTTATTACTCTTTGATGCTTGAAGCATTTTGCATTGAAGCTAAAATTGATATAAATAAGCCATTTGAAGAGTTAGAAGAATACCAAAAAAAGGCAATTTTAAATGGAAGTTTTGAAGAGATAAGTTTTGAATGGAAAAATCATAAAATCAAAAAAAAGTGGGAAGGTGCTATAAAAATAGCTTATGATATGTTAAAAGATGAGAAAGATTTAAATAGTTATATGAGTGAAATTACTTGCCCAAAATGTAAAGGTTATCGATTAAAACCAGAATCTCTTTTTGTAAAAGTTGCAAATCATACGATTGGTGAAATTTTGGATATGCCAATTGAAATTTGTTATAACTTTTTTGCAACCGATGAGAATTTTAAATATTTAAGTGAAAAAGATAGCTTAATTTCTAAGTCTATTTTAAAAGAGATAAAAGAGAGAGTTTTCTTTTTAGCTGATGTTGGGCTTGGATATTTAAGCTTAAGACGAGATGCAAGAACAATTAGTGGTGGCGAATCTCAAAGAATTAGAATTGCTTCTCAAATTGGAAGTGGATTAACGGGAGTAATGTATGTTTTAGATGAGCCATCAATCGGACTTCACGAACGAGACACTATGAAACTTATTAAAACTTTAAAAACACTTCAAGAAAAAGGTAATAGTGTAATAGTTGTTGAACACGATAAAGAGACAATTAAAAGTGCTGATTTTATAGTTGATATTGGTGAGGGTGCTGGTAAATATGGTGGAAATGTAACATTTGCAGGAGATTTAAAAAAACTACTTAAAAGTAACTCTCTAACAGCAAAATATTTAAATGGCAAATTAAAAATTGATTATTTTTATAATAGAGAGTTTAATAAATTTATAGAGATAAAAAATGTAAATATAAATAATATAGAAAATTTAAATGTGAAAATTCCACTTCAAAATTTTGTGGCAATTACAGGAGTTAGTGGAAGTGGTAAAAGTTCGCTTATAATCCAAACTCTACTTCCAGTTGCAAGAGAGCTTTTAAATCGTGCTAGAAATATTCATAAAGTAAATGGTGTTAGTATTGATGGGCTTGAACAACTTGATAAGGTAATTTATCTTGACCAAAGCCCAATAGGACGAACTCCTAGAAGTAATCCTGCAACTTATAGTGGTATGATGGATGAGATTAGAAAACTTTTTGCTGAAACAAAAGAGGCAAAACTTCGAGGTTATAGTATCGGTAGATTTAGTTTTAATGTCAAAGGTGGAAGGTGTGAAAAGTGTCAAGGTGAGGGTGAAATAAAGATAGAAATGCACTTTTTACCTGATATTATGGTCAAATGTGATGCTTGTAATGGTAAAAAATATAATTCCCAAACACTTGAAATTTTATATAAAAATAAAAATATTTCAGATGTTCTTAATATGAGTGTGGATGAAGCAATAGAATTTTTTAGTGTTATTCCAAAAATTCACTCAAAACTTAAAACTTTGCTAGATGTGGGACTAGGATATATTACACTAGGACAAAATGCTATAACACTAAGTGGTGGAGAAGCCCAAAGAGTAAAGCTTTCAAAAGAGTTAAGTCGTCGTGATACGGGAAAAACTTTATATATTTTAGATGAGCCAACAACGGGACTTCATTTTGCTGATGTGGATAAACTTACAAAAGTACTTCACCATTTAGTAGAACTTGGAAATTCAGTGATAGTTATTGAGCATAATCTTGATGTTATAAAATGTGCTGATTACATAATAGATATGGGACCAGATGGTGGAAATAAAGGTGGAAAAATTATTGCTCAAGGCTCACCTAGTGAAGTTGTGAAAAAATATAAAGATGTAAGTTATACTGCTAAATTTTTGGAAGGTGAATTGAAGAAATAATAAAAGTTGGAATATTTTTTGCTTTTTTGATAGTAATTAAGTCAAGGAGGTGATTTTATGACACTCAATCCTTATAATTCAATTTATAGTGAATATGTATCTAGTAAAATTCATCATAAATCAAGGGAGCAAAAACCTAACGATGAACAACACAAAGAGGGTCAACACAACCAAAATAATAAGTTAGTTTCAAATAAAGATAAGTTACAAAGCCTTGTTGAAGATAAAGTACAAGCAAATGAAGTTAAAAAAATAATAGGTTTAGGTGCAAGATTGGATATTAGAGTTTGAATTAAAATAGCAAAGAAAAAAGAGAAAAAGATTAATTTTTTTGTGAATTATCTCTCGCCATTCTTTTTCTTACATTGATATCAAGGAATTTCTTTCTAATTCTAATACTTTTTGGAGTAACTTCAACAATTTCATCATCCTCAATCCACTCTAGCGCACTTTCTAAATTTACTGCACGAGGTGTAATTAATTTAATTGCTTCATCACTTCCACTGGCTCTAACATTTGTTAGTTGTTTACCTTTTATAGGGTTTACGTCAAGGTCATTTGGTCTTGAATGCTCACCAATTACCATTCCAAGATATACTTTATCTTGAGGTTTAATAAACATAACTCCTCTCTCTTGTAGATTAAAGATTGAAAATGCTAATGCTTCACCATTTTCCATAGAAACTAATGCCCCATTTGTTCTACTCTCAACTTTTCCACTAAAAGCTCTATAATCTAAAAACGAATGGTTCATTACACCTTCACCCTTAGTATCGGTTAAAAATTCACTTCTATAACCAATTAAACCTCTAGCAGGAATTACAAATTCAAGTCTAGTTTGTCCAACTCCCATAGGGTTCATCGATTGCATTTCAGCTTTTTTTCGTCCAAGTTTTTCAATAACAGCTCCAGTATGCTCATCAGGAACATCAATTACTAAATGCTCAAACGGTTCAAGTTTATGACCATTTTCCTCTTTAATAATAACTTCAGGTCTTGAAATTGAAAACTCAAACCCTTCTCTTCTCATATTTTCAGCTAAAATTGTAATTTGAAGTTCTCCTCTACCTGAAACTTTAAATTTACCCTCACCAACTTGTTCTAGTTTCATTGCGATATTTGTTTTAACCTCTTGAATTAATCTATCTGAAAGTTTATTTGCCGTTACAAATTTACCTTCAGTTCCAGCAAGTGGAGAATCATTTACAGCAAATACAACAGAAAGTGTCGGTTCTTCAATGTGAAGTGGGTCAAGTGGCACAGGATTATTTGGACAAACTAGCGAATCTCCAACATCAATTGTTTCAAATCCTGCAACGGCAACAATATCGCCTGAACCAGCTTCATCAATTTCAATTCTTTCAAGTCCTTTAAAACCAATAAGTTTAGAAACCCTTCCTCTAACTTTTTCGCCATCAGCTTTAGCTAAAACTACATTTTCACCTTTTTTAACTATTCCATTAAAAATCCTTGCAATTCCAATTTTACCAACATAATTATCATAATCAAGTGTAAAAACTTGAAGTTGAAGTGGATTTCCTTCACTTCCTGTCGGTTTTGGTACACGAGAAATAATTGTTTCAAACAATGGTTCAAGATTTACATTTGCATCTTCAAGATGAAGTTTTGCATATCCATCCCTTGCTGCTGCATAAATTATAGGAAATTCAAGTTGTTCCTCATTTGCACCCATTGCATCGAATAAATCAAATACTTCATCTACAACTCTATCAGGTTCAGCTGCTGGTTTGTCAATTTTATTTACAACTACGATTGGTTTAAGTCCAAGAGAAATTGCTTTTTTTACAACAAATTTTGTTTGAGGCATAACACCTTCTTGTGCATCAACTAAAAGTAACACACTATCAACCATTTTTAAAACCCTCTCCACTTCGCCGCCAAAATCGGCATGTCCTGGAGTATCAATAATATTTATTTTATAATTTTTATAAATAATTGCTGTATTTTTTGAAAGGATTGTAATACCTCTTTCTTTTTCAAGGTCATTTGAATCCATAACTCTTTCACTTACTTGTTGATGTGCAGCAAATGTTCCAGATTGTTTTAAAAGCTCATCTACTAATGTCGTTTTGCCGTGGTCAACATGGGCAATAACTGCGATATTTCTAATTTCCAAATTTTTTTCTCCGAATTTATTTTTGATATTATATAATTTTATCTATTAATTTTATATTTTTTAAATTTTTGGTTTATTCCAAATTTTTCTTGAAGCTAAATGATAAATTGCTCTACTTATCCCAAATATAATATAACTACTAATAATTAATAAAAAACCCTCAATTGGAAAGAGATAAAGAGTTGAAGAAACAATTACTACTATAATTAACATTTTTAAAATATTAGTTCTACTTAAATTTATTTTTTTAAAACTTGGATATCTAATGTTACTTACCATTAAAATTGCTATCAACATAGAAATATATAAAAGTGTAATTGAATACTCACTTAAGTGATATTTATCAAATAACATTACCCAAACAACAACAGCTAGTGCTGATGCTGGAATTGGAAGTCCAATAAATACACTAGTTTCACTTGTCGCAGTTACATTAAATCTTGCTAAACGAATAGCACCAAAAACTACAAACATAGCCGAAACCATTGCACCAAACTTACCAAAATTATGCCCCGTATAAAAATAAAGTAACATCGCTGGTGCAACTCCAAAAGAGACAACATCAGCGAGGGAATCAAATTCAACTCCAAATTTTGATGTTGAATTTGTCATTCTTGCAACTCTTCCATCAAGTCCATCTAAAAGCATCGCAATAAAGAGGTAAATCGAAGCTTTTTCAAAATTTCCTTGACTTGAAGCGATAATACTTAAAACTCCGACAAATATGCTTGAAGCAGTTAAAAAATTAGGAAGAATGTAAGTTGCTTGAATATTTTTCATCTATATATGTTCTTCATTTTCATCAACGGCTCGATTAAGCTTACTTTTTAAGCCCTCTTTTTCTTCATACTTTTTTATAAATTCAACTACTATGTCGCCTTCTATCGCCTCTTTTTCAAACAACTCTTTAACTAACTCTTCAATTACTTCAGAGTACTCTTTCAAGCGATTGATAACATGCTTATATCTATCTTCTAGCATATTTCGCACATAATTATCAACTTCTTCACTCATCTTCTCGCTATAATCACGGCTACTACCAAAACCAGCACCTAAAAATGTATTTGTTCTCTTTTCAAGCACCATAAGACCTGCTACATCGCTCATACCATAAAAACTAATCATTGATTTTAAAATATCAGTAGCCCTCTCAAGGTCATTTCCTGCACCAGTTGAAACTTCTCCAATAAATACCTCTTCAGCAGCTCTACCACCTAAAAGTACATCAACTTCAGCAATAAGTTCGTGTCTTTGCATTAAATATTTATTCTCTTCAGGTGTATTTAAAGTATAACCCAATGCCGCAAGACCTCTAGGAATAATTGAAACTTTAGAGACTTTTCTAGCACCTTTTGTAGTTTCAGCGATTAATGCATGACCACTTTCGTGATAAGCTACAATTTTTTTCTCTTTAGGTGAAATTCTTCTACTTTTTTTCTCAAGCCCCGCAATCTGTCTCTCAACAGCTTCTCTTAAGTGTGATTGTTCAACTAAAAGTTTATTAGCTCTTCCTGCTAAAAGTGCTGCTTCATTTACAATATTTGCTAAATCAGCTCCCGCAAGTCCTGCTGTTAATCTTGCAATCTCTTCAATATCTGCATCTTTAGCTAATTTTATAACTTTAATATGCACTTTTAAAATTTCAATTCTACCATTAAAATCAGGTTTATCTACAAGAACTTGTCTATCAAATCTACCTGGTCTTAGTAGTGCTGGGTCAAGAACTTCAGGTCTATTTGTAGCAGCTAAAACAATAACAGGAGCTTGGTCTGAACTAAAACCATCCATTTCAGCTAAAAGTTGATTTAGAGTTTGTTCTCGCTCATCATTACCACCTAGCATTCCTCCCGCGGCTCTACTTTTACCAATTGCATCTATTTCATCTATAAAAATGATTGATGGGGCTTCTTTTTTTGCATTGTCAAATAAATCTCTAACTCTACTTGCACCAACTCCAACAAACATTTCAATAAAACTACTTCCACTAACTGAAAAAAATGGCACACTAGCTTCACCAGCAACTGCTTTTGCTAAAAGTGTTTTACCAGTTCCAGGAGGTCCAACCAAAAGCACACCTTTTGGAATTTTTGCACCTAAACTTATATATCTATCAGGATGTCTTAAAAACTCAATTATCTCTTTAACTTCCTCTTTTGCTTCATCATTTCCAGCTACATCATCAAATTTTATTTTTGGTTTTTCAGAATTTACAAGTTTTTTACTACTTCCCATACTTAAAATTCCACCACCAATGGTCTTTTGAACTCTACCAGCTAAAAACATCCAAATCGCAAAGAAGATAAACACGGGTAAAACCCAACCAAAAACTACATCTGTAAACCAATTAGTTTCACTAAATCCACCATATGGAATATTATGCTCATCTAAAAGAGGAATTAAACTATCATCAGGAGTTACTCTTTTTACAATATATGCGATTTTTAAGCCATTTTTATCGTTAATAGCTTTAACGATACTTTGTCCAATTGCTACATAAGAAATTTGACCATTTTTTATTAATTTTTTTAATTCATAATAACTTATATTTTGTGTTGAACTAACCGTAGAATTACCATTACTGCCACCAATTTCTTCAGTTGGTTCAATTAAACTTTTAAATAAAATTACAATTACAACTGAAAAAATTACAAATACTAAAAGTGGGTTTTGATTAAAAAAATTACCATTTTTATTTTGGTTATTATTGTTGTTTTGATTATCACTTTGACTATTTTCTTGCATTACCTTCCTTTTTCAAACATAATGAAAACCATTCTCCACTTTTTATAGTATCTATTATTTTAAAATCTTTAAATTTTTCTATAACTTTATCTTTATATGGTTCTAATATTCCAGAAATAATTAATAAACCTTCATCTTTAGTAGCTTTTTTTAAATCATTTGCAATAAAAACAAGTACATCAGCAACTATATTAGCTATAACAATATCATAAGCTTTTTTACTCATTAAAACTGAACCTATCCATTTATCATTAAAAGTTGCATTATTTAATTTAAAATTACTAATTGAACTATCAATTGCTAATTCGTCAGTATCGCAGATATCAACAATTGCACCAACTTTAGCTGAAGCAATAGCTAAAATTCCACTTCCACATCCAACATCTAAAATTTCAAATTTATCTCTTGTATATTTAGATATTAAAGCTAAACAACTACTTGTCGTTTCGTGGTGTCCTGAACCAAAAGCAAGAGAGGGGTCTATTATTATATTTATAAAGTCATTTTTATTTCCATACCAAGATGGATGGATGTAAAACTTACCTACTTCTATAGGTTCTATTGAATTTTGATACTTCTTTATCCAATCGATATTTTCTTTTTTTTCATAGTTAAAAGTAACTACTACTTCAACTCCTAAAGCCTTTGACAGGCTTTTAGCAAACTCCTCTATTCCCCATTTTATATCAGACAAATCCTCTTCAGCTCTTAAAATAAAAGAGTTATCTTTATCTTCTATTGCATCATTGTATATTTCAGCTATAAAATTTAAAAATAACTCTTTATTTGAAGATGGAGTAATGCTCAATTCATAATAAAAGTCTTCACTATGAGTCATTTGCACCTAAAACAGCTTCTAATTTTTCTTTTAATACTTGTGGAGTAAAAGGTTTTACAATATAATTATTAACTCCAGCTCTTAAAGCTGTAATAACCTCAGCTTTACCACCTTCTGTTGTTACCATAATAATAGGAATATCGCTAAATCTACCATCGGCTCTAACTTTTTGAACAAGTTCAAGCCCATTCATTTCAGGCATATTCCAATCCGTTACCAAAACTTTTATATCAGCTTGTGCATCCAATATCTCCCAAGCTTCAACTCCGTGTTCAGCTTCTAATATATCTTTATAACCAAGTCTTGCAAGTGTATTTTTAATAATTCTTCTCATTGTTGAACTATCATCTACCACAAGTAGCTTCAACTTATCTCCTTTAAATAGATATTTGACAGTCTCGTTTAATGTATGATTTTATCCAAACTTACTTTTGAGTAACTTTAAATTTTATACTTTAAAAACTCTACTTATCTCTTTAGCATCAATTACTTCTTTTAAATTTAAAGTTCCCTCATAATAAGCTTTTCCAATAATCACACCCGAAACTAATTTACTCTCTTTTAATTTATGAATATCACTAATATCTCTAACTCCACCACTTGCAATGGTTTTAACACCACTAGCTCTTGCAATAGCTTCACTAAATTCTACATTAACACCACTTAAAGTTCCATCTTTGCCAATATCGGTGCAAATAATAGCTTCAACTTCCATTTCGCCAAATTTTTTTGCTAAATCAACAGCTTTGATTTTACTAAGTTCACCCCAACCTTCAGTTGCCACAAAACCATCTTTTGCATCAATCCCAACTACAATTGGATATTTTTTGGCCATTCCTCTCACAAATTCAGGTTCTTTTAGAGCGATTGAGCCAAGAATAATTCTACTTACACCTATGCTCATATATTGCTTAATTGTCTCTTCATCTCGTATTCCCCCACCAACTTGCAAATTTAAGCCTGTTTGGTCTCTAATTTCAAGAATTTGAGTAACATTGACAGGTTGACCTGCAAATGCACCATCAAGGTCAACTATATGAAGCCACTTTGCACCAAGTTCTTGAAACTTTATAGCTTGTTTCCAAGGTATCTCTTCATAAACTTTAGCACTTTCCATTAAACCTTTTGTAAGTCTTACAACTTTACCATTTTTTAAATCAATTGCTGGAATTATATCCATTTATCACCTTTTTACAAAATTTTGCAAAATTTTTAATCCAACTTCGTGAGACTTTTCTGGATGAGGTTGAATCCCATAAATATTATCTTTATTTACTGCACTTGCAAACTCATATCCATAAAATGTTTTTCCAATTATATTTTTTTCATCTGTAACAATATGTAAACTATGCACAAAATATAAATAAAATGAATTACTTAAGCCATCAAACAAAATAGATTCTTTTTTGAATATCTTATTCCAACCCATATGTGGAACTTTTAGTGAATGTTCAAATTTAGATTTATCAAAGTATTTAACTTCACCCTCAATTAAGCCAAGTCCATCTTTTTCTCCAAACTCTTCACTTTTATCAAAAAGTAGTTGCATTCCAAGACAAACTCCCAAAATTGGCTTCCCACTCTTTGCAAACTCTTTTATTGCACTATCTAAATTATACTCCTTTAAATGCTCCATCGCATCGCCAAATGCTCCAACTCCTGGTAAAATCAATTTATCATAATTTTTAAGTTTATCACTATCTCGCTCAATCGCCACATTTTCGCCAATTTTCAAAAAAGCATTTTTAACACTCGCAAGATTGCCCATATTATAATCAACTATTGCTATCAAAATTAACCTTTAAAAGAAAATATCTAAATCTTCATCACTATCATCTATTTCTACTTGTGTGAAAATTACTTCAAGTTGCAATATAGAACTAAGCATTGAACTATCTAAATAGTGAATATCTGGTACATTATACAACTCAAATATACTAACTCGCCAATTTTTTAAATCCATTTTTATAGTTCTTAAAAATACAACAATTTTTTTTATATTTTTTTCATTTAAATCCTCTTCTTTTGCATTTTCAAGCAAAGATACAAGCGATTTTATACCATAAGCCAAACCCTCAAACTCAAATAAATTTAAAATAACAGAAGTGTAAATATTAAATTTTATTGCAATTGATTTTAAATTCCCTAAAATTGGTTCTTTCTCAAAAGCATCTATCATTTCTTCAATTTCATTTTCAACTTCAATCAACTCATTTACATCATTTAAAACATCTTCATCAAGCGACTCAATATATTCACTCGCATTTGTAACTGATTTATGATGTTCCCTTCTTAAGAGGTTTTCGCCTCGTTTATCTACTGATAATTTCTCTTTTTTTATGTTTGTTTGTAAAGTAGCTTTAGGCTCTTCATCATTAAATAAATTGGTAGAGTCTTTTGCTTTATCTTTTATAATTTGATATTTTAAATTAAACACATAATCTTCAAGTAATTTCGTGTAATTTTTAATTTTAACTTTTTGATATTCACTTAAGGTTATATCATTAAATGTATACAAAATATCGTTTGTATTTGTTTCGTTATTTAAATTCACTTCTCTTTTTATAACTAAATATATTTTTCGTTTTCCATCTTTTGTTTGAATAGAAATTTTATTTTTACTTATATCTTTATCAATTAAATTTAAATCTGTTAAAAAATCATCTTTTTTTTCAAATAAATCACTCAAAGTTATATCGCCTAGAAATAATTTACCCAAAGTATCGCTATCAAACATATCTCTAAAAGCTGAATTTATAAATTTTATCTCATTTCCTTCAAATAAAATAGAAGGATTTGGATATGCATTTGTTATATTTTTCAGTGTATCACTTGCTGATTTATTGACTTTTTCTTGAATTAATCTTTGTTCATACTCTTCAGCTTTTTTTCTGTCGGTAACTCTTTTTGAAATATTATAAAGAGCATTTAAAGTCATCTCTTTATCAATTGGCTTAATAATATATTTATCAACTCCAGCTTCAATAGACTCAACTAAATAATCAGTATCATTAAAAGCAGTTGTTACAATAACAGGCACATCTTTATTTATTTTTCTAATTTCGCGAACCATTTCAAGTCCATCCATTTTAGGCATTCTAATATCAGTTATAATTAAATCTATGTGATTTTGTTTAAAAAGTGCTACACCCTCTTCTCCGTTTTCTGCAATAACTACTTTTTGAAAAAACTTTTTTAAAATACTTTCAATATTCATTCTAGCTTCAGGTTGGTCTTCAGCATATAAAACTATTAAAGAATTTGTCAATTTTATCAATTCTTTTAATTCAATCATTTTATTTACCTTCCATTTTTTTATTACAAAAATTTCTAACTTCTGTATCTATTTCAAAAATATCTAAAATAGAATTTAGCTTAATATTTTCAAATTTTTCAATACTCATTAAAATGATTTTAGAGATATCTAAAAAATTTATTTGCTTATTTAAAAATTTTTCAACTGCAATTTCATTGGAAGCATTAATAATTACACCTAAATCAGGATTGTTTAAAAGCTTATCTTTAATAGTCCAAATTGGATATTTTAAAATTTCAATCTCTTCAAATTTAATCTCATTTAATAAAGTTAAATCAAGTGGGGTTAAAATTTCATCTTCAACTTTATTTAAAAGTGCATAGGCAATAGGAAGTTTCATATCAGGATTTGCAAAGTGTGCCGTTGTTGAGCCATCTTTGAACTCTATTAATGAGTGAATAATTGAATTTTTTTCGATATAAGCATCAATGTTATTAGTATTAAAAAGCCATTTTGCTTCTATCACTTCAAATAGTTTATTTACCATAGTCGCACTATCAATTGTGATTTTTTTACCCATCGACCAATTTGGATGTTTAAGTGCCTCTTCCACACTAACATTTTTTAATCTTTCAATTGAAAAATCACGAAAAGCTCCACCACTAGCCGTAATAATTAATCTATTGATGGCTCTATTTTGCATCAAATACCACAAACCAAAATGTTCACTGTCAATTGGTTTGATTTTAGTTATATCTATAAATTTTCCAGCAACTACAAGCGATTCTTTATTTGCTAATGCTACATTTTTATTTAATTCTATCGCTTTTATAGTTGGTTTTAAGCCCAAAAATCCTACTAATGAATTTACAACTAAATCGCTACTACTATTTTCAATCGCTTCTAAAATCGCTTCTTCACCATAAAAAACTCTACTGTGTTTAATATTTTTTGCAATTTCTTTATTTGCAACGACTACTATTTTTGGTTTAAACTCTTTGATTTGTTCATTTAAAAGATTGATATTATTACCAGCAACTAATGTTTCAACTTGTAAATTGAATCTTCTTGCGATATTTAGTGCATTTACACCAATTGAACCAGTTGAGCCAAGAAGTATCAAAGCGACAATCCTTTTAGTAAAATAAACATTACAACTCCACCAAATAAATATCCATCAATTCTATCTAACACTCCACCGTGAGCTGGTAAAATATTTCCACTATCTTTAACATTTGCACTTCTTTTTAGAAAACTCTCAAATAAATCCCCAAAAATAGAGCTTTTTGAAGTAAAAAGTGAAATAATTAAAGCAGGTAAAAAGCCCATTTGCATCACATAAATTCCAAAAATTGTTCCAAAAATACTAGCAACACTAACTCCACCAATTACACCTTCAATCGTTTTGTTTGGACTTGTATTGCTAAATTTTCTTTTACCAATACTTTTACCAAATACAAAAGCAAAAATATCACTAAGTGCAACTACAATTAATAACCAAAAAAGTGCATTTATTCCAAAAAAATCATATAATTTAAACAGGTAAATCATCGGAATTGTCGGATAAATTAAAGGAAAAAATATTTTATAATCAAACTTTTTATTATAAGCCATAATAGAAGCAAATAAAATCATAACTAAAAAGATTAAATCTAACACTTCATAAATAAATACAGTTGCAATCCAAATAGTTATACCAACTAAGTAGATTAAGATTTCATCTTTTAAGTCAATTAATTTCATTGTTTCATACAAAGCGAGTAAATATATCACTCCAAAAAAAATCCAAATTAAATATAAATTATGAAAAAAGCCTATCAAAGCTACAAGAGTTAATAAAATAACTCCTGTCAATATTTTAGTGTACATCATAAATAACCTTAATAATCATCATCTCTAAATCTTGAGCTTTCTATTAAAACAAGTGAAACTGCAAAAATATTTGCAACTAAAGCACCAATTGCTAGGGCAACTCCCGTTGTTATATCGCCTTGAAATTGCACAAAGAAAAAAGCTGGAATTAAGTGCAAATCGGCAACTAAAGAGGTTGCAAGTAATTCAGCTGCAAGTAAATTTTTTACACCAATTTTTAAAATAGTTGAAATCACATTTACACTTGCTGCAATAAAAAGTGCAATCTCATTTTTATCATATAAAAAACCAGCAATCGTAGTAAGGCTCATTAAAGTAAAAAATATATATACAACTTTACCCCAATTCAGTCCACCGCTTTTATACTCCATTTTTAAACTACTCCACTTTCATACATTGCTCTTAATTTCGCTTTCTCAAGCCTTCTTCTCTCTTTTAGTGCCTCTTTTTCTCTGTAATTTTTTATGCTAAATTTAAATATTCCTAAAAGTGGAGAAGCTACAAAGATAGAACTGTAAGTTCCTACGATTATTCCGACTAAAAGTACAAATGAAAATCCATAAATTATTTCTCCACCAAATAAAAATAGAGTTATAACTACAAATAAAGTTGTAAGTGAAGTTAAAGTTGTACGAGAAAGTGTGTTTGTAACAGCTTCATCTATCAAATCATTTAAATCAGCTACTTTTGTCTCTTGAATTTTTTCTCTAATTCTATCAAAAACGATAATAGTATCATTTATAGAGTATCCAAGCACTGTTAAAATAGCTGCTAAAATATCCAAATTTACATCTATATTAAATAAAACAATAGCCCCAATTGCGATTGAAACATCGTGCACTAGTGCCAAAATAGAAGCTATTGCAAAACGAAACTCAAATCTAACTCCAACATAAATTAAAATCCCAATTAATGCTAAAATTAAAGCCATAGCTCCTTTTTCTTGAAGCTCACTCCCAACTTTTGGACCAACCATATCAACTCTTCTAATTTCAAACTCACCCGTATTTTTAAGTGCTTCTTTGATAGCATCGCCAACATCATCACCAACACTATTTGTTGTTGTTGGAAATTTAATGATAACCTCTTCACTTGAGCCAAATTCAGTTACATTTGCTTTTGCAAACATTTCAGTTTTTATAAGCTCATTTCTAATTAAATCTATCGGAGCTTGAGTGTTATATTTTACTTGAACTACAGTTCCACCCGCAAAATCAACTCCCCAATTTAAACCTTTTGTAAACACTAATACATAAGAGATAAGTATGAGAATTAAGGAAATAGAGAAAAAGAGTTTGCTTTTTCCCATAAAATTGTAATTTTTATTACTTTTAAAAAATTCCATTTAAAAAACCTTTTTCATCCAATTAATGTTTAATTCCAAACCAAAATCTTAATTTCTCTTTTTTGATTTTATCTTCTATCGCACCGTATATTCCGTGTGTTCCTAAAACGGCCGTTAACATACTTGCTAATATTCCTATGCTAATAGTAATTGCAAAGCCTTTAATTGGACCAGTTCCATAAACATAAAGTAAAACAGCAACTATTAATGTTGTAAGATTTGCATCCAAAATCGCACGAGTTGCATTTGCATATCCATCTTCAATTGCTTTTTTGATAGATACACCTTGTTGTATTAATTCTCTAATTCGCTCTTGAATAATAACATTAGCATCAACCGCCATTCCGATGGTTAAGACAATTCCCGCCATTCCTGGAAGTGTTAGAGTTGCACCAAAAATTGCCATAACTGAAATTATTAAAAATAGATTTACGATTAATGCAATATTTGCGATAACTCCAGCCATTCCATAATACACTACCATAAATCCAACAACTACTAAAAAACCACTAATAAGTGCAATTAAACTAGCTTTGATGCTATCAGCCCCTAAACTAGGTCCAACACTTCTTTTTTCAAGCATAACAACAGGAGCTAACAATGCTCCACTTCTAAGTGCAATAGCAACTGAATGAGCTTCTTCAACAGAAAATCCACCACTAATTTGTCCACTTCCTCCACCAATTCTCTCTCTAATTACGGGAGCAGAATAAACTTTTGAGTCAAGTACAACAGCCAAACGATTACCAACATTTTTAGCTGTGTAATCCCCAAATATTTTTGCACCTTTTGAGTCTAGTGAAAAATTAATAATTGGTTGATTATTTTGGTCAAATCCAACCTTTGCATCTGTCAATAAAGCACCATCTAATATTGGAACTTCATTTACTAAATGTTTAACTTCTGGATTTTTTGCATCAATTAAAATAATATCTCCATAACTCAGAGCCTCTTCATCACTAAGTTTATAAACTTGGTCTGATTTGGCTTCATCAACTGCCATTAATTGGAGGTTTGCAGGACGAGAAATTAACTCTCTTGCCTTCTTTTCATCTTCAATGGTTTTAATTCCTGGAAGTTCAACTAAAATCTTCTCTTCTCCAGCCAAAGAAACACTAGGTTCAGCAAGTCCAAACTGGTCAAGCCTATTTCTAATCGTATCAACCGCTTGATTTATCGCAAAAGCTCGAGTTAAAATATCCTCTTCTTGAGTTAAAGAAACTTTATAATTAAAACCATTTTTATCAACTACTAATCCACTTATTTCAGATGATATTTTATCAATTTTAGCAATTTCATCGGCATCTAATAGAGTAAAATTAAAACTATTTTCACTAATTTTAAACTCATCAATTAAAATATTTCCATCTTCACAAGAGTATTTTACACTTGAAGCGATTGAGCGAATTTTTGATTTGATAGCTTCATCAGTTTTTACACCAAGCATTAAATGAAGTCCACCCTGAAGGTCTAATCCTAATGAAACTTTTGTACCTTTTTCGCTTTGAAAAAATGAAGGAAAAGAAAAAGTTACTCCAAAAATTAAAGCTATTACAAAAATTATTAACTTATAATTAAGAATTTTCATCATTCAACTTCTTTGCTATAAACTCTTTTTCAATTTTTGCAAAATTATTTTCATCTAATTTAACTTTTAAAAAATCTTCTTCAACCTTAATAATTTCCGCTATTAAGCCACCACTTGTAACTACTTTATCACCTTTTTTAATATTAGCTATCATCTCTTTATGCTTTTTTGCTTGTTGTTGTTGAGGTCTAATTATTAAAAAATAAAAAATTGCAAATAAAACTACCAACGGCAATATTGAAGCTAAAAAATTTCCTTGTTGTTCCATTTAAGTCATCCTTTTAAATAATTTAAATTTCATTATAGCAAAACAAGGCTTATTAAATCTATTATTTTAAATCACAAGACCAAAAAAATTCAATCCAATCTTCGCTCTCTTTGATGTAAAAATCAGGTTTTATTTGAGCTATTTTTTTATAAAAAATTGAAGCTATCTTAAATTTAACATTAGGATACTTTTCCCTTAGCACTTTTAAAATTCCCACCATTGTATCGCCACTATCAACGATATCATCAACTATTAAAACTTTTTTATACTCATTCAAATCAGGAATATTAAATATTTTTATGCTGTTTAATTTTTTTGTATCTTCATAGTGAATTGAATTAATACTAAAACAAGCCCTTAAATTCAAGCTTTCAGCCAACATATGAGAAATACTAAGCCCACCTCTTGCAACTCCTAAAATCGCATCAAAGTTTTCATTTTTAATTAATGGTAATAATTTCTTTAAATCATCTTTAAATTCATCATAAGAATAGTATATTTTTTTCATTTATTTTTGCCTCACACCCAAATTATATTAATGTCAAGTCACCTACTATAGTCAAAAGAGAAAAAAATTTAGAAGCAATAAAAAAATTGTGTGGTTATCAATTGATAAAGACTCAATATGAGGAATTATTAAAAATAAAAAAAGTTATTTATGGATTTCTTAAAATAACACAAAGAAAAGAAATCTTTGTGTAGTTAAAAACTATTGAAGTAATCTTTGTACATTTTGTTGAAGTTGATTTGCTTGAGAAAGTGCATAACTTCCAGCTTGTGCTAAAATATTAAATTTTTGGAAACTTGCAGATTCTTCAGCAAAATCCACATCTCTAATTTGAGATTCAGCAGCAGCTACATTTACTCTTGTAACAGAAATATTATTAATTGTTGTATTAAATTGGTTTTGAGTAGAACCCAAATCACTTCTAATACTATCAAGTTGTTTGATAGCAGAATCAGCTATACTCATTAAGCCCATTGCACCCGTCATTGTAG